>DATIDZ010000505.1:0-8405 GCA_035456045.1 Caldimonas sp. | reverse complement strand
GGATCACCGATTCGACGAAGCCGAGCGGCGCCGCCCCGTCCTCGTCGACGCCCGACGGCCGGCCGAGAACGACAAGGTCGGCGTAGATCGCCTCGGCGGCGAAGGCGTGGCGGACCGAGTCGCCGACGACTTCGCACCATGCGCATTCCGGCTCGTGCTCGGCGAGGAGCTTGCGCAGGCGGGCGCGCTCGAACTCGTGCGGCACGCCGTCCTCGTCGGCGGCGCGAAGCGCCGCGCCGGCGGAGTAGGCGAACGCCGACCGGCTGACGTGCGGGCGAACGCCGAACAGCGCCGTCACCCGCGCACCGTGCCGGTCGGCGAGCGCATGCGCGAAGGTGAGGCGGGCGATGCTGGCGGGCGTCGCGTCGACGTGAAGCAGGATCGATCGGATGGCCACGATGGCCGCGAGGTCAGCGGATCAGGAGCACGGGCACCGAGCATTTGGCCAGCACCTTCGTGGCCACCGATCCGAGCACCATGTTGACGACGTCGGCCTGGCCGCGCGAGCCCATCACGACGAGATCGAACTTTCCCTCCTCGGCCAGCTTGGCGATCGATTCGGCGACATGGCCGACGGTGTGGACGAAGGTCGCCTCGATGTTCTGCTGCGCGAGGAAGGCGCGGATCGGCTTGAACACGAGCTCCGCATCGGCTTCGTAGTACTCCTGGACCGCCTTCTGGCCGACGAAGGCGGCCGCGCGATGCGGCACGGCGAGGACGCCGTGGATGATCGTGTAGTCGTGCCTCGCGCCGAACCACTCGTCGTGCGCGGCGATGTAGGCGAGCATGCGCTTCGTGTAGTCGCTGCCGTCGACGGCGATCAGCATCTTCATGGCGTCTCCAGGGGTCGCTCGAAGTGTCGCGCCGCGCTTCACGCCCTGCGTTGAGGAAAATCAAGCGGTCGCCGCCGGCACGCCGCGATGATGCCAGCGCCGACCGACGACTCGCATGGCCAGCTTCGCCCATTCCCCTCATCCAGCGCCATCGCGATCCGGCCGACGCGGCAGGCGGCCGGCGCGCGTGCTGGCAGGCGGCGCTGGCGCGGCTCCGCCGGCGCGGCGGCCGACGCCGTGACGACGATCGTCCTGCCGCGGCCCGCGCCTGCCCTCGGCGCAGACGCCGAGGCGCGCGTCGCCGCGATCGCCGACGACCCCGAGCTGGCAAGCGGCTTCACGACCTGGGAGCACGCGCCCGATGGCCGTCGCGTCGGCCGCTCGCACCTGCGCCTGGCCGGCTTGTGGTGCGCCGGCTGCGCCGGCACGGTCGAACGCGCGCTCGGCGCCGAGCCCGGCGTCCTCGAGGCCAGCGCGAGCTACGCGGCGCAGCGCGCGAGCGTCGTCTGGGATCCCGCGCAGACGCGGCTGTCGCTGCTGCTCGGTGCGGTGCAGCGAGCCGGCTACGAGGCGGTGCCCGACGCTGCCGCCCCGGCGCGGGCCTTGCGCAAGGCCGAGGAGCGCACCGCGCTCTGGCGCCTGTTCGTCGCCGTCTTCGCGATGATGCAGGTGATGATGTACCAGGCCCCGCTCTACGTCGCGGCGCCGGGGACGCTGAGCGCCGACCTGCGCACGCTCCTCCTCTGGGCCGCCTGGGTGATCAGCATCCCGGTCGTCGTCTTCTCGGCCGCCCCGATGTTCCGCGACGCGTGGCAGGGCGTGCGCCAAGGGCGCATCGGCATGGACCTGCCGGTCTCGATCGGCATCGCCCTCACGTTCGTCGTCAGCAGCGGCGCCACCTTCTCGCCCGGCGGCGTCTTCGGCGCCGAGCCGTACTTCGATTCGCTGACGATGTTCGTGGCGTTCCTGCTCGGCGGCCGCTTCCTCGCGCTGAAGATGCGCAATCGCGTGGCGGCCTCGCTCGAAGGCGCCCTCGCTCGCCTTCCCGCGGTCGTTCGCCGCCTCGGCGACGACGGCACGACGAGCCTGATCGCGATCCATCGGCTGCAGCGCGGCGATCGCGTCCGCGTTCTCGCCGGTGAAGCGTTTCCCGCCGACGGCGTGCTGCTCGAAGGCGAGACCGACGCCGACGAGGCCCTGCTCACCGGCGAGTCGCGGCCGGTCGCCAAGCGCCGCGGCGACGAGGCCATCGCCGGCAGCATCAACCTGCGCGGCGCCGTCGTCCAGCGCGCCGATCGCGTCGGCGCCGACACGCGCTACGAGGGCATCGTCGCCCTGATGCGCACGGCGATGACCGATCGTCCGCCGCTCCTTCGTGCCGCCGACCGGGTCGCGGGGCCGTTCCTCTGGGGCGTGCTCGCGCTCGCCGCGCTGGCTGCCGTCGCCTGGTCGTTCATCGACCCGTCGCGCGCCGTGTGGGTCGCCGTCGCCGTGCTGATCGTCACCTGTCCCTGCGCGCTGTCGCTGGCCGCGCCGTCGGCCCTGCTGGCCGCCGCCGGCGCCCTGGTGCGACGCGGCGTCCTCGTGCAGCGCTTCGAGGCGCTCGAGGCGCTCGCGTCGCTCGACACGATCTGCTTCGACAAGACCGGCACGCTGACCGAGCCGGGCCCCGAAGCGATCGTCGTCGCGTTGCAGCCGGCGGCCCTGCGCGCGGGGATGGACGAAGCTGCCGTGCGCGCGATCGCCGGGGTGCTCGGCGCGTCGTCGACGCACCCGCTGTCGGCGGCGCTGGCCGCGCAGGCGCCGGGCGGGCCGGCGCCGGTCGCGCTCGCCGACGTCGCCGAGCAGCCCGGTCGCGGCGTCGAAGCGCGCGCCAGCGACGGCAGCCGCTATCGCCTCGGTTCGCTCGCGTGGATCGGCGAGGGCGAGGTCGGCACCCCGCTCGCCGCGTCTGCCGCCGGCGGGCCGGAGGCCTGGCTCGGCGGACCCGACGGTCCCCTGGCGTGCTTCCGTTTCGCGGAGGTCCTTCGCCACGACGCGCGCCGCAGCGTCGACCTGCTGAGCGATTCTGGCCTCGCGATCGAGCTGCTGTCGGGCGACGCCACGACGCGCGTCGAGGCCGTCGCGCGCGAGCTCGGCGTGACGCGCTGCCGCGGCGACGCCAGCCCGGCCGACAAGCTCGCCGCGGTCGCTGCGCTGCAGGCGGACGGCCACCGCGTCGCCATGGTCGGCGACGGCCTCAACGACGCGCCCGTCATGGCGCGCGCCGATGTCTCCTTCGCCATCGGCGACGGGCCGGCGCTGACGCGCTCGCACGCCGACTTCGTCCTCCTGTCGGGCTCGCTGGCCGACGTCGCGGCGGCGCGCACGATCGCGCGACGCGCGATGCGCGTGGTGCGCCAGAACCTCGGGTGGGCGATCGCGTACAACGCGGTCTGCGTCCCGGTCGCGCTGCTCGGCTGGTTCCCGCCGTGGGCGGCCGGCCTCGGCATGGCGACGAGCTCGCTCGTCGTCGTGCTGAACGCGCTGCGGATCGATCGGGGCGGCGCCCGCACCGTTGCCGGAGCATCGACACCATGAGCTACAAGACCATCGCCGTGCACCTCGATGCCGGGCCGCGCTGCGCGACGCGCGTCGAGCTGGCCGCGCGCCTCGCGATTCGCCACGGCAGCCGCCTGGTCGGCATCGCCCCCACGGGACTCCCCGACGTGATCGTCGCGATGAACGCCGCCATTCCCGACGCGATCGAATGCATCGCGCTGTCGGCGGCCGACCTGCGCGCGAACGCGGAGACGGCGGCGCAGGCGTTCGAGGCGGCGTGCCGCCGCGCCGGCGTCGCCTCGTTCGGCGCCGAGGTGGTGGTCGACGAGGCCGTCGACGCGGTCGTTCGACGCGGCCGCTGCAGCGACCTCATCGTCGTCGGGCAGACGGACCGCGGCGCGCCGATCGACGGCGTCGCATTCGACTTCCCGCAGCAGGTGCTGCTGCATGCAGGGCCGCCGGTCCTCGTCGTTCCGTACACGGGGACCTTCGCCTCGCTCGGCGAGCGCGTGCTGGTCGGCTGGAAGGACACGCGCGAGGCGGCGCGCGCCGTGCGCGACGCGTTGCCGCTCCTTCGCGATGCCCGCCTCGTCTCGCTGGTGGAAGTCGGGCCGCCGAAGACCGACGGCGAGCGCGACGGATCGCTCGACGCCGCCTCGGCGTGGCTCGACTCGCATTCGATCCCGTTCGACGCGCACCGGGAGATCGGCTTGGCCGAGGTTGCCGAGCAGTTGCTCTCGCGCGCCAGCGACCTCGACGTCGACCTGATCGTGTGCGGCGGCTACGGCCACTCGCGCCTGCGCGAATGGACGCTCGGCGGCGTCACCCGGCACCTGCTCGGGCACATGACCGTGCCGACGCTGCTCTCGCATTGAGGTTGCCGTGGACATCCTCTTCCTGCTGATCCCGTTCTCCGTCGTGCTCGTGTTCGCGCTGATGGCGGTGTTCGCGTGGGCGGTGCAGTCGAGCCAGTTCGACGACCTCGATCGCGAAGGCGAGCGGATCGTCGCCGACGGCCCCGCAATTGATGCCGATCAAGACCTGAGCTGAGCGCCCCGCCGACACTCCCTCGGGTTCCACGAGGAGTGCCGACGATGGATGTTGCCCTGCCAGCCATGACCGGAGCGCCGACGACGCGGTCGGCAACGAACGCGACCGCGTCCGCCGCGCCCGCCTACGAGGACGGCGCGGTGCGCCTGTTCACGCTCGCGGCGGTGCTGTGGGGCGTCGTCGGCATGAGCGTCGGCGCGCTGATCGCCGCTCAGCTCACCTGGCCCGAGCTCAACTTCGGCATCCCGTGGCTGAGCTACGGGCGCCTGCGCCCGCTCCACACCAACGCGGTGATCTTCGCGTTCGGCGGCTGCGTGCTGATGGCGAGCAGCCTCTACGTCGTCCAGCGCACCTCGCAGGCGGCGCTCTTCCTGCCCAAGCTCGCCGGCTTCGTCTTCTGGGGCTGGCAGGCGGTCATCGTCGCGGCGGCGATCTCGCTGCCGCTCGGCTACACGCGCGGCAAGGAATACGCCGAGCTCGAGTGGCCGATCGCGATCCTGATCGCCGTCGTCTGGGTCGCCTACGCGGTCGTCTTCTTCGGCACGATCGGCATCCGCAAGGTCCGCCACATCTACGTCGCCAACTGGTTCTTCGGCGCCTTCATCATCGCCGTCGCGCTGCTGCACATCGTCAACGGCGCGGTGATCCCGGTCGGCTGGATGAAGAGCTACTCGGTCTACGCCGGCGTCCAGGACGCGATGGTCCAGTGGTGGTACGGCCACAACGCGGTCGGCTTCTTCCTCACCGCGGGCTTCCTCGGGATGATGTACTACTTCATCCCGAAGCAGGCCGAGCGCCCGGTCTACTCGTACCGGCTCTCGATCGTCCACTTCTGGGCGCTGATCTTCACCTACATGTGGGCGGGCCCGCACCACCTGCACTACACCGCACTGCCCGACTGGGCGCAGTCGGTCGGCATGGTGTTCTCGCTGGTCCTGCTCGCGCCGAGCTGGGGCGGGATGATCAACGGGATGATGACGCTCTCGGGGGCGTGGCACAAGCTGCGCGACGACCCGATCCTGAAGTTCCTGATCGTCAGCCTGTCGTTCTACGGCATGAGCACGTTCGAGGGCCCGATGATGTCGATCAAGACGGTCAACGCGCTCTCGCACTACACCGACTGGACCGTCGGCCACGTCCACTCCGGCGCCCTCGGCTGGGTCGGCCTGGTCTCGATGGGAACGCTCTACTACCTCGTGCCGCGCATGTTCGGTCGCACCAAGATGTACAGCGTGCCGGCGATCGAGCTGCACTTCTGGATCGCGACGCTCGGCATCGTCCTCTACATCGCCGCGATGTGGATGGCCGGCGTGATGCAAGGGCTGATGTGGCGCGACGTCAACGCCGACGGCACGCTCGTCTACAGCTTCGTCGAGAGCGTCAAGGCGACGTTCCCGTTCTACGTGATCCGGCTCGTCGGCGGCCTTCTCTACCTCTTGGGGATGCTGCTGATGGCATGGAACGTCGTCATGACCGCGCTCGCCGGCCGCGCCGGTGCGGCCGTCCCGCCCGCGCTGCCGGTCGCTTCCGGCGCCGCCGCCTGAACCCGGACCGACCATGAGCACAGCCCACACGACCCGCGGTCACGAGAAGATCGAGACCAGCAACTTCCTCCTGATCGTCCTCATCCTCCTCGTCGTCGCGGTCGGCGGCATCGTCGAGATCGTGCCACTCTTCTACCAGCGCTCGACGACGCAGCCGGTCGAAGGGCTCAAGCCCTACACCGCGCTGCAGTTGGCCGGACGCGACATCTACGTGCGCGAGGGCTGCTATAACTGCCACTCGCAGATGATCCGCGCCCTGCAGGCCGAGACGCTGCGCTACGGCCACTATTCGATGGCGGGCGAGTTCGTCTACGACCATCCGTTCCAGTGGGGCAGCAAGCGCACCGGCCCCGATCTGCACCGCGTCGGCGGCAAGTACAGCGACGAGTGGCATCGCCTGCACTTGAACAATCCGCGCGACCTCGTGCCGGAGTCGAACATGCCGTCGTACCCGTGGCTGTTCTCGAGCAAGGTCGACGACGCCAGCATCGCCGCCCACATGACCGGGCTGCGCCGGGTCGGCGTGCCGTACACCGACGCCGAGATCGCCGCCGCGCCGGAGTCGGTGCGCGGCAAGAGCGAGATCGATGCGCTGGTCGCATACCTGCAGGTGCTCGGCACCGCCGTCAAGTAAGGAGCCCGCGATGGACGTCAACGACCTGCGCATCGCCGTCACGGTGGTGTCCCTGCTGACCTTCCTCGGCCTTCTGGCCTGGGTGCTGCTCGCCCGCAACCGGCAGCGCTTCGAGGAAGCGGCGCAACTGCCGTTCGCCGGCAAGGATGCAGCGCCATGAGCGACTTCTTCAGCAGCGGCTGGTCGATCTTCATCGCCGTCGCGACGGTGGTGAGCCTGGTCGCCTGCCTGGCGCTCCTGCTCTTCGCGAGCCGGCGCCAGCCGATGGCCGACGACAACAGCACCGGCCACGTCTTCGACGGCGACCTGGTCGAGATGAACAACCCGTTGCCGATGTGGTGGGTCGTGCTCTTCGTGCTCACGGTCGTGTTCTCGTTCGTCTACGTCTACGCCTTCCCGGGCCTCGGCGCGATCCCCGGCTCGCTCGGCTGGACCAGCCGCGGCGAGCTCGAGGCCGACCAGGCGCGCGCGTCGCAGGCCATGGCCAAGGTCTATGCGGCCTACACGGCGCAACCCGCCGAGGCGCTCAGCAAGGACCCCGCCGCGATGGCGATCGGCCAGCGGCTGTTCATCAACAACTGCTCGACGTGCCACGGCTCCGATGCGCGCGGCAGCAAAGGCTTTCCGAATCTCACCGACAACGACTGGCTGCACGGCGGCTCGCCCGAGAAGATCGAGGAGACGATCACCCTCGGCCGCACCGGCGTGATGCCGCCGATGGCGGCGGCCGTCGGCAGCGCGAGCGACGTCCGCGACGTCGCCAACTACGTGATGAGCCTGTCGGGCGATCCGCACAACGCGATCTCCGCGTCGGCCGGCCGCAAGAAGTTCGTCGTCTGCGCCGCGTGCCATGGCGCCGACGGCAAGGGCAACCCGGCGATCGGTGCGCCCAACCTGACCGACAAGGTGTGGCTGCACGGCTGGGGCGAAGCAGCGATCATCGACATGATCGACCACGGCAAGACCAACGTGATGCCGGCGCAAGGCGGGCGGCTGACGCCGGCGCAGATCCACCTGCTCGCGAGCTACGTCTGGAGCCTCTCGCAGAGCCGGCAGACGGCGTCGCGATGAACGACGGCGGCGTCGTCGCGCCGCCCAGCGAAACGACATGAACCAGGTCGTCATTCCGATCGCCGTCGACGACGGCGCCGCGCCGCTGGAATCGCTGTACGTCAGCGAGGCCAAGATCCAGCCGCGCTCGGTCAGCGGCTGGTTCGCGACCTGGCGCTGGGTCCTGGTCTGGATCACGCAAGTGCTCTTCTACGGCCTGCCCTGGCTGAGCTGGAACGGCCGCCAGGCGGTGCTGCTCGATCTCGCCGCGCGCCGCTTCTACATCTTCGGCATGGTGCTGCATCCGCAGGACGTGATCTACCTCGCCCTGATGCTGATCCTGTCGGCGTTCTCGCTCTTCCTCTTCACGACCGTGGCCGGTCGGCTGTGGTGCGGCTTCGCCTGCCCGCAGACGGTGTACACCGAGATCTTCATGTGGGTCGAGCGCCGCTTCGAGGGCGACCGCCAGGCGCGCATCAAGCTCGACGCCGCGCCGTGGACGGCGGCCAAGCTCGCGCGGCGCGGCGGCAAGCAGGCGGTGTGGCTCGCGATCGGCTTGTGGACCGGCTTCACCTTCGTCGCCTACTTCACGCCGGCACGCTCGCTCGCGGGCGAGGTCGCGGGCCTCGCGCTCGGCCCCTGGGAGACGTTCTGGATCCTGTTCTACGGCTTCGCGACCTACGGCAACGCCGGCTACATGCGCGAGCAGGTCTGCAAGTACATGTGCCCGTACGCGCGCTTCCAGAGCGCGAT
>DATIDZ010000504.1:0-5468 GCA_035456045.1 Caldimonas sp. | reverse complement strand
GTCCTGATGATGGCGTTCGCTGCGCCGATCGGCCGGTTCGTCGCCGCCCATCCGACGATCAAGATGCTGGCGCTGGCCTTCCTCGTCGTCGTCGGCGTCGTCCTCATCGCCGAGGGATTCGACCAGCACGTGCCCAAGGGCTACGTCTACTTCGCGATGGCGTTCTCGGTCGCGGTCGAGATGCTCAATATCCGGATGCGGCGCCGCTCGCACCGGCCCGCCCGCCTCGAGTCGGCGTTGAGCGATGCCGGCGACCGACCTTGATCGACAGCGCATGGAGAAATCGATGACCACCGACCGCCACGTCACCCTCTTCCACTCGCCGCAGTCGCGCTCGGCCGGCGCGCTGATCCTCCTCGAGGAGCTCGGCGCCGACTACGAGCTGCACGTGCTGAGCCTCAAGAAGGGCGAGCAGCGCCAGGCCGCCTACCTGGCGGTCAATCCGATGGGCAAGGTGCCGGCGATCGTGCACCGCGGCGCGCTCGTCACCGAGCAGGGCGCCGTGTACACGTACCTGGCCGACCTCTACCCGGAGGCGGCGCTCGCGCCCGCGATCGGCGATCCGCTGCGCGGCCCGTACCTGCGCTGGATGTTCTTCTACGGCTCCTCGTTCGAGCCGGCGCTGATCGACCGCTCGATGAAGCGCGAGCCGGCTCCCGCGTCGACGTCGCCGTACGGCGACTACGAGACGATGCTGAAGACGCTCACCGACCAGCTCGCCGGCGGGCCGTTCCTGCTCGGCGAGCGCTTCACCGCCGCCGACGTGCTCTGGGGAACCGCGCTGCGCTGGACGACGATGTTCAAGCTCGTGCCCGAAAGCGCTGTGATCACCGGCTACGTCGGCCGGGTGACGTCGCGGCCGGCGTTCGCGCGCGCGGCGAAGATCGACGGCGATCTGCTGGCGGCGCAGAGCGCCTGAGACCGGCGCCGCGCGGCCGCGGATCGCCTCACCCGTCGGCCAGCGTCGACACCAGCTCGCGCTTGCGGCTTGCCAGCTCGGCGCCGAGGTCGTCGAGGTCGATGCCGGCCTTCTCGGCCTGCGGGAAGAGCTCGTTCTCCTCTTCCTGGACGTGGTGGTCGACGTACTCGCCGAGCACGATCACCTTGGCGTCGTACAAGGCGTCGCCGGGGTCCATGCCCTCGATCTGCTCGATCAGCTCCTTCGCTGCCGCATGCTCGACCTCGGCCTCGTCGAGCGTGAGCTCGTCGTCGACGTTGTCGCGCATCGCCGGGTAGAAGATCTCTTCCTCGATCTCCGCGTGCACGCTCAGCATGCTGCAGATGTTGCGCGCGAGCTCGCCGCGCTGCTCGTCGTCGGCGTTCTCGTCGACGAGCTGGCGGTAGGTCTCGAACATCTGCTTGACCTCGGCGTGGTCGGCCGTGAGCAGCGACACCGCGTCCTGCGCCGGCGACTCGTCGCCGCCGCCGTTCTCTTCCTCGTCGAGGTCGAACAGCTCGTCCGATGGGGTCATGGCTACTCCTTGTCAGTGAAAAACATCGTCGCGATGCGATGCCCGGCAAATTTCGGCAAGGCATGTGCCCAGCCACGTGAGCTGAGCGAGCCAGTCGCCGTCGGGCATCGAACGGGTGTCGCTACGATTCGGCACGTCCAGCACTGGAGCCCGCATGCCTGCCTCGTCCTTCTCTTCCTCGACCGCCGCCCGCGTCGCGTTGTCGGCGCTGCTGGCCCTCGCCGCTGTCGGCTCTCGCGCAGCGCCCGCCGACGCGGCACTGCTCGCCGCCGCCAACGCCGCCCAGCCGGCGGTGATCGCCAGCCTGAAGGACATGGTCCTGATCGAGTCCGGCAGCGCCGATGCCGCCGGGCTCGCCAAGATGGCCGGCTATGTCGAGGCCCGGCTGCAGGCGCTCGGCGCGCGCACCGAGCGGATCGCACCGGCGCGCGGCCCCGGGACGATGGTCAAGGGGAGCTTCACCGGGACGGGGACCCGCAAGCTCATGCTGATGGCCCACATGGACACGGTCTATCCGGCCGGCACGCTCGCGACCGAGCCCTACCGCCAGGACGGCAACAAGCTTTACGGCCCCGGCATCGCGGACGACAAGGGCGGCATCGCCGTCATCCTCCATTCGCTCGCGATCCTGAAGGACGCCGGCTGGCGCGACTACGCGCAGCTCACCGTCCTCTTCAACCACGACGAAGAGGTCGGCTCGACGACGTCGGGCGAGACGATCGCGCAACTCGCCGAGCAGCACGACTACGTGTTCTCGGCCGAGCCGACGACCGCGAAGGCAGTGGCGAAGACGGAAGGCCTGCTGCTCGGCGCCGCCGGCACCGCCACCGCGACGATGGAGGTCAAGGGTCGCTCCTCGCACGCCGGCGCGGCCCCGGAGGCGGGCCGCAACGCCCTGATCGAGCTCGCCTACCAGCTGCAGCAGACGCGCGACATTGCCAAGGACATCCCGGGGGCGCAGCTGAACTGGACGACGGCGCAGGCCGGCCTCGTCCGCAACCAGATCCCGGAAAAGGCCAGCGCGGGCGCCGACGTGCGCCTCACCGCGCCCGGCGCGGACGAGCGCCTTCGCGCCGCGTTGCAGGCCAAGGTCAAGGCCGGCCGGCTGGTCCCCGACACGGAGACGACGGTGACCTTGCAGGTCGGTCGACCGCCGTACCTCGCCAACGACCGCGCGCGCGCCCTCGCGGCACATGCGCAGGCGATCTATGCGGAGCTCGACGGCCGCGTCTTGACGTTGCATCCGATGACCGGCGGTGCCACCGACGCCGGCTACGCGTCGCGATCGGGCAAGGCCGTCGTGCTCGAGAGCTTCGGCCTGCCCGGCTCGGGCTACCACGCGCGCGACGAGTACATCGAGATCGACTCGATCGCGCCCCGCCTCTACCTGATGACGCGGATGCTGCAGACGGTCGCGCGGGCGCCCTGACCGAGGCGGTGCGCCAGTCGAGCGCCTGACCTCGCCGGCGCGTCAGTCGAGCGACTTGATCGCGGCGGTGACGCCGGGCAGCATCTGCGCCTGCATCTCCGCGGTGCCGCTTTCGCGCAGCGACGCGTAGAGCGGCAACAGGAACGCCGCGAGATCGTGGTTGGCGGCCAGCGACGCCTGGGTCGCCGGCCGCGCCGGGGCGCGGCGGGCGCTCAACCGCGCGAACCACGCGCTCCATTCGGCGCCGCTCAAGGCGCCGCGCCGGCCGATGTAGAACACCGGCGCCATCAGCCTTTCGCCTTCGCCGTAGACGTAGAAGTGGCCGGTCGCCGGCATCACCTGGCTGGCGACGGCGGCGAGGATCGCGTCGAGCTGGCCACGGTCGAGGGCGAGGTTGAGCGAGAGCTGAAGGAGCAGGTCGGCGCCGTGGGCGACCCCGTGGCGCCAGCCTTCGCTCGCGTCGAAGCCGCGGTAGTCGACCAGCGTGGTCAGGTACGTCGTCGCCGCGCGGACGAGCCCGGCCCGCTCGTCATCGGACAGAAAGGGCTGGACCCGATCGGCGCGAGCGACCTCCGCCAGCGTCAGGGCGGCGAACGGCTGCGCGAACCCGTTGACGTCGGCGTCCGCCGCGAGGCGCGGCAGGAGGACGGTGCGGATCGACTGGAGCGTCGCCGGCGTGAGCGCCTTGGCGCGAGCCCAGTGCGCGATCGCGTCGAAGGCGACGCCATCGCGCAGCTCGGGATCGGGCGAGGCGAGGCAGTCGAGGAGCGCCAGCGCCAGAGCCTGGCGGGCGTTGTCGTCGGCGACCTTCCACTCGACCTGCTTGAGGATCTGCAGCGCGAGCTTGGTGGTCGTGCCCGGAGGGCACGACGCACCGGCCACGCCGGAGCAGAGCAACAGGAAGGCGCAGGCGGCTCGGCGTGCCGCTGCCAGCGCAGCCGATCGCCGGTGGCCGACGACGCTAGACGACGCCAGCCTCTCGCCCTCGTGGCACGGATCGTCGCTCGAACGGCGCCCGCTCGGGGCGGCTCATTTCGATCGAGACGAATTCGGCAGCGGCCTCGGGCTCCATCGCCCGCGTTCGCTCGAACGCATGCACGTCCGCGGCGAGTCGCTCGGCTTCGCCTCGCGTCAGGTCGGGATCGAGTTCCACCATGCGCTGCGCGCAGCGGCTGCGCCAGGCCGTGGGGTCGAGAGCTTCCATCTTCAGGGGACCTTTCCGTTCAGGGGCGGGCCGGCCAGTCGTGCCGGTCACCGTCCCGGTCGATGTCTCTGCGGTCTCTGTCGCGCTCACGCCGTTCATTGCGGCGATCGTCGCGGTCGTAGCGCCCGTCATGATCGCGATAGGCGCTGCGATCACCACGATCATGGTACGTATCGACCGGATAGGCAACACAACCGGTCATGATCACGGCCGCGCCGAGCGCGACCAGCGAGAAATTCTTCATGATGTCTCCTGGCAATGAAGACACCGTAGGGCCTCGCTCGGGGCAGGTCTGTCGGGCACGCGCGCGGTGCCGTGTGGGGCACCTCCGACAACGGCGTGGAGCGACAGGTCGCGCACTGACCGTTGACGCTGCACACCCCGACGCTGACGACCTCAGTCGTTCCAGATCGCCCGCGTCAGCCGGACCAGCTTGCGATTGGTCTCGGGAATCTTGTCGTCGAGGAAGCCGGCGATCTCGGCCTGCGCCTTCTTCCACCCGACGAGCGCCTTGCCGAACACCGTACGGCCGGCCCGGGTGAGCGACGGGATGCGCTGACGGCGATCCTCGCTGCCGACGGCGAGCGCGACCCAGCCCTCGCGCTCGAGGACGCGCAGGTTGCGGATGAGCGTCGTCTCGTGCATCGCGATCCGGGCGGCGAGCTGCTTGACCGTCATGCCCTGCGCGTTCGAGACCGCCCAGAGCACCGCCATCTGGCTCGACTGGACGCCGGCGGCGGCGAGATGGCGGTCGTAGACGCTCGACACGGCGCGCGCGGCCATGCGCAGGTTGCCGCAGACGCAGTCGAATCCGCGCGGGCTGAGCTGGTCGACGAGGTCCATCGACGAAAGTATAGATGCAGGCACATCGATCGCCGGCCGCGCGGCGCCGGTGCCGTCGAGGGCCGTCACACCGACCACTCGGCCGCCCGCTCGACGGCCGCGTGCGCCGGCGCCCCCATGCGGAGGAGGTAGCCGCGACCATAGACCGTCTCGACGGCCAGGCCGTGGCCGCGGACCTCGCGCAGCTTCCTGCGGATGCGGCAGACGTGCATGTCGGCGCTGCGCCGCGTGTCCGCGCTGCTGGCGCGGCCGAGCGTCCGGGCGATCGTGTCGCGGTGCACCAGGTCGCCGGGGCGCGAGGCCAGGAGGAGGAGCAGCTCGAACTCGCCGGCGGTCAGGGCGAGCGGGACGTGACCGATGGTGGCGGCGGCGCGGCGCGGGTCGAGACGCAGCGGGCCGAACCGCACCTCGGCGGCCTCGTTCGGCAGGCGCTGGTGCGAGACGTCGATCAGGCGACGCAGCTGCGCCGCCACGACCCGCATCGAGGTCGGCTCGACGAGCACCTGGCTCGCGCCGGCCT
>DATIDZ010000503.1:0-20216 GCA_035456045.1 Caldimonas sp. | reverse complement strand
GCGGCGTGGGCGCCGAGCCCGCGCAGCTCGGCGCGAAAGAGCCAGAGCGCCCAGACCGCGACGGCGGCGTTGAGGAGGCCGAAGAACGCGCCGGTGCGGATCAGCCCGAGCTGCGGGACGAAGAGGAGCGGAAAGGCGATCGAGACCGCGAGCGCGCCGAGGTAGTCGAAGGTCAGGACCTGCGAGACGAGCGTCTTGAGGCCGCCGCCCGGACCGCCGGCGTGGCGCTTCAGGATGCGCATCACGAGCGGGATCTCGAGCCCGACCAGGATGCCGACGGCGAGCACGAGCGCATAGAGCGCGAATCGGAACGACGGCGTCGCCAGCGACTGCAGCGCGAACAGCGCCGCCGGCATCAGCCCGCCGATCAGGCCGACGAGCAGCTCGATGCGCAGGAACTGCGCGACCAGCTGGCGCTCGAGGTAGCGCGAGAGCCACGAGCCGACGCCCATCGCGAACAGGTACGTGCCGATGACGGTCGAGAACTGGAGGATCGAGTCGCCGAGCAGGTAGCTCGCGAGCGTGCCGGCGGCGAGCTCGTAGACGAGCCCGCAGGCGGCGACGATGAAGACCGAGGCGAGGAGCGCGACCTCGGCCGGTCGCACGACCGCGGCGGGCGCGGCGTCGACGCCGCGATCCGCGAGCCGGTCACTCACCCATGCACCGCCGCGGCGACGATCTGGCCGATCGCGATGACCATCGCGCCGACGACGATCGCGAGGGCGACGTTCTTCTTCTCGGTCAGCTCTTCCCAGAGCCGGTACGGCGTGATCTTGTCGAAGAGGACGAAGCAGACCCAGAGGATGAGGACGCCGATGAAGGCATAGAAGATCGATCCGAAGATGACCGCGGGCTTGAGCCAATCGAGTACGACCATGAAGTTCTCCTGCGAAAGATCGATCCGTGATGCGACGGCGTCGGGCGCGCCTCCGCGCTACTTGTGCCCGCCGCCGCTCGAGAAGCCGCCGAACGAGCCGCCGCCGCTGCGCGCGCCGCTGCCGCTCCTCTGGCTGTTCAGGCAATTCTGGTACTCCTGCGACGCGGCGCCGAAGGTGTTGCGAGTCTCGCTGCAATCGCCCGGGCCGCCGCCGCTGCCGCAGCGGAACAGCATCAGGACGAGCGCGATGATGAACATCCAGAAGAAGATCTTGGCGAGCAGCGACCCCTTGAACGTCGTCGGCATCGCGTCGCGCTGCAGCGCGGCGCGCTTGTCGGGCGACAGGCGAAAGGCGTTGAGTACCGTCTCGGCCGTCAGCGTCTCGCCCGCCGACCAGACCACCTCGCGCGTGCCCTCGCCCTGCGTCTCTTCGCGGTTCAGGCGCTTGGCCGAAGCGGCGCCGGTGCCGACGTAGTCGGTGTTGGCGGTGCGCTCGTCGCGCGCCAGCCGCCAGTAGAACTCGCCGAGGACGAAGGTCACCTTGCCGACGTAGTCGTACAGCTTCCTGTAGAGGACGCCTTCGTGCTTGACGCTCTCGCCGAACGTCTGCGGCGCGCCGGTGATCGGCGCCGACCAGCTCCAGCCGTCCTCGGCGTCGACCAGGAACGCGAAGCCTTCGCTGCGGTGATAGAGGAGGTACTCCCGCCAGAAGGTCTGCTCGTCGTCGGGGTCCTGGGCGACCTCGCAGCGCTCGACGTAGCCGACGACCTGCCACGACAGCGGCTGCGCGCTGCCGAGCGCGAGCGTGCCGAGGCTGCCGAGAGGGATCTGCGGCTCGCTGCCGTGGCTCTGCGCGTAATGCGCGAGCGCGCCGCCGACGTCGCCCTGCTGCTGCGAGGTCAGGTCGATCACCGATCGGCATTGCGTGCAGACGATCGATTGCGTCGTCGCGAGCTTGACCGCCAGCGCGGCGCCACAGCTCGGGCACTGCACGCTGCGGCCGGAGAGCGTCTTCTCGCTGCCTTCGCGCAGGCCGGTGAGCGCCAGCGCGGAGAGAACGACCGAGTTGCCGATCGACCAGCCCGGCCGGGCCGGATCGGTGTAGTCGATGGTGCCCACCTCGCCGCGGCTCGAGCGCAGGTCGGCGACGACGAAGGCGTGCTCGAGGTTGGGCCGGCGCGGCAGCTCGCCCTCGGCGGCGATGAGCTTGGCGGTGACCACCGAGCCGACGCTCCAGCTCTGGCCGTTGACGGTGAGCGGCGCGCCGGGCTTGAGCTGCTCGGGCGGCGGCAGCGGCGGCGTCAGCGGCGCGTCGAAGGCGACGACGTAGCGGCCGTTGTCCTCGGAGAGCCAGCCCGACTTCTGCGCACCGTCGCCGCTGTCGAAGAGCGCGTGCCACTCGTTCCACGTGCCCTCGGCGTAGCGGTATTGCAGCCGGCCGACGAGCGTGAACGGCGCGCCCTGGTAGGTGCCGGCGACGCCGAGCTGGAGCGGCGTGTGGTCGTCGAAGAGCTCGGCGCTCTCGCCGATCTTCCTCAGCTGGTCGCCGGCGCGAACGACCGTCGAGCGGCAGAAGCTGCAGACCGCGAACGGCGACGCCGCCGAGCGGAACTCGACCGGCGCGCCGCAATTCGGGCACGCCGCGCGGTAGGCGCGCTGGGGCGAGGGGTCGGAGGTGGCCAACGGATGCGGGTGTGCGAAGGAGGAGCCGCGCGGCTCCTCCTTCCGACGTCACATCACATCAGACGAGCTTCTTGAGCAGCTCCGCCTTCTTGGCGTCGAACTCTTCCTGCGTGAGGATGCCCTTGGTCTTCATCTCGCCGAGGCGCTCGAGCGTCGTCATCACGTCCTCCGGCTTCACTCCGGCAGGCGCTGCCGCCGCCGCCGCGGCCGCCGGTGCGCCCGGGGCGGCCGCGTTGAGGCCCTGGCCGAGCTGGTTGGCCATCACCTGGCCGAGCGCGACGCCGGCGCCGAGGCCGACCGCGCTGCCGACGATGCCGCCGCCTTCGCCGCCTGCGCCCGCGGCGAGCGCGGGGATCGATTGCGCCGTCTGGTACTGCATGAACTTGCCCATGTCGCCGACCATGCCCATGCCGATCTTCTGGTCGAGGATCTTCTGCAGGTCCTCGGGCAGCGAGACGTTCTGCATCGTCACCATCTCGAGCTTCAGGCCGAGCTTGGCGAACGCCGGCGCGGTCGCTTCCTGCAGCGCCTTCGCGAACTCGACCTGGTTGGCGGCGAGGTCGAGGAACGGCGTGCCGCTCGCGCCGACCGCGTCGGAAATGTGCTGGAGCATCAGCCCGCGCAGCTGGCCGTCGAGCTCGGCGGTGGTGTAGCGATCGCGCGTCCCCGAGATCTCGTTGTAGAAGAGGCGCGGGTCGGCGATCCGGTACGCATAGTTGCCGAAGGCGCGCAGGCGGACGGCGCCGAAGTCCTTGTCGCGGATCGTCACCGGCTGGCTCGTGCCCCAGCGCTGGTCGATCTGCTGGCGCGTGCTGAAGAAGTAGACGTCGCTCTTGAACGGGCTCTTGAAGAGCTTGTCCCAGTTCTGCAGGTACGTGAGGATCGGCAGGGTCGCGGTGGTCAGCGTGTAGCGTCCGGGGCCGAAGACGTCGGCGACCTTGCCTTCGTTGACGAACATCGCGATCTGCGATTCGCGCACGGTGAGCGAGCCGCCGTTCTGGATCTCGCGGTCCTCCATGGGAAAGCGCCAGGCCAGCGTGCCGTCGCTGTCCTCGGTCCACTCGATGATGTCGATGAACTGTTTCTTGATGAAATCCATCAGCGCCATGGCAGCGGTCTCCCACACAGGCCCCGGACATCCGGGTGCGGCGAATAATAAGGCTCGCCCCTACGAAACCATCCCCTGAAGGGGTGTGCGCGCATGAACGAATCGACCCCTTTGAAGCTGGCGGTGATCGGTGCCGGTCCCGTCGGGCTCGCGCTGGCGCTGCACGCCGCCGCAGCGCTGACCGACGCCGAGATCACGCTGTTCGACGCGCGCCCGCTCGACAAGGATGTCGGCGGCGATCCGCGCACTCTCGCGCTCTCGCTCGGGACGGTGCAGCTGCTGCAGCGGCTCGAGGCGTGGCGGCCGCAAGACGCGCAGCCGATCGCCGAAGTGCACGTGTCGCAGGACGCGCCCTCGCTGCTCGGCGCGGTGTCGCCGCGCTTCTCTGAAGCGGCGCTGACGATCCGCGCCGTCGACGAGGCGGTGCCGATGCTCGGCGCGGTGATGAGCTATGGCAAGGTCGTCGCGCCGCTGCAGGCGACGTGGATCGAGAAGCAGGCGCGTGCGCCGCACCGCCTCTTCCATCGCTTCGGCACGGGCGTGACGTCGATCAGGAACGTCGCTTCGCCGCAGGGCGTCGAGGTCGACGCGGACATCGTCGAACGCTTCGACCTCGCGGTCGTCGCCGAAGGCGGCGTGTTCGCGACGACGCCGCAGCGCGAGCTCGTCGCCGGCGAGCGCCGTCCGGCGCTGCGCCACGACTACGGCCAGACCGCCTGGGTCGGCACGGCGACCTTCGAGGGCGGCGCCGGCATCGGCGCCGTCGCGTACGAGCGCTTCACGCGCCACGGGCCGGCCGCGCTGCTGCCGCTCAAGGACGGCCGCGCCGGCCTCGTCTGGTGCGTCGACAGCCGCGACGATCCGGTCCGCGACCTCGACGACGCCCAGCGCGTCGCCGTCCTCAACACGATCTTCCATCCGCGCACGCCGCGCCTCGCCGCGGTGTCGCCACTGAAGGCGTTTCCGCTCGGCCTGTCCGCCGAGCGCACGCTCACCGACGGCCGCACGGTCCGGATCGGCAATGCGGCGCAGACCCTGCACCCGGTCGCCGGCCAGGGCCTCAACCTCGGCATGCGCGACGCGTTCGAGCTGGTGCGATCGCTCGCCCGGCAGCGCGACGTCGACACGGTCCTGCGGCGCCTCGAATGGCAGCGCGCGCCCGACCGCTGGGCGATGATCGCGGCGACCGATTTCCTCGCCCGCAGCTTCACGTGGGCCCTGCCCGGCGCGGCGACGGCGCGCGGCGTCGGCCTCTTTGCGCTGCAGGCGCTCGCACCGATCAGGTCGGCGATCGCACGCCAGATGATGTTCGGATCGCGCTGAGATCGCGCCCACGACAAAAGGACCGCAGATGACGATCACCGACCTCGACGGCGACGCGCTCTCGCGCGCCCTCCACGCCCGGGAGGTGTCGTGTCGCGAGGTGATGCGCGCGACCCTCGGCCGGATCGCGGACGTCAATCCGCGCGTGAACGCGATCGTCAGTTTGCAGGACGAAGCCGACCTGCTGCGCCAGGCCGATTCGCGCGACGCGGCGCTGGCGCGCGGCGAGAGCCTCGGCTGGATGCACGGCATGCCGCAGGCGATCAAGGACGCGGCCGAGACGAAGGGAATCCCGAGCACGCTCGGCTCGCCGCTCCTCGCCGACCACGTTCCCGACCACGATGCCCTGATGGTCGAACGGATGAAGGCGGCCGGCTGCATCGTCATCGGCAAGACCAACACGCCCGAGTTCGGGCTCGGCTCGCACACGTTCAACGAGGTGTTCGGCGCCACGCGCAATGCCTTCGACCGCACCAGGTCCGCGGGCGGCAGCAGCGGCGGCGCCGCCGTCGCGCTGGCGACGCACATGCTGCCGGTCGCCGACGGCAGCGACTTCATGGGCAGCCTTCGCAACCCCGCGGGCTGGAACGACGTCTATGGCTTTCGGCCGAGCCAGGGGCGCGTGCCGCGCTGGCCTTCGGCCGACGTCTGGGTCGCGCTGCTCAGCACCGAAGGGCCGATGGCCCGCACCGTCAAGGACGTCGCCGCGCTGCTCGACGTGCAGGCGGGCTGGGACGCGCGCGTGCCGCTGTCGATCGCGAGCGCGGAGTCGTTCGCGGCGCGCGTCGACGACTTCGACCCGCGCGGCGTTCGCATCGGCTGGCTCGCCGACCTCGACGGCTATCTGCCGATGGAGCCGGGCATCGTCGACCTCTGCGCGTCCGCGCTCGCCCGCATCGAGTCGGCCGGCGGCAGGGTCGAGCCCGCCCGGCTCGGCGTCGACCCCGAGCGCCTGTGGCAGACCTGGCTGACCTGGCGGCGCTGGAGCGTCGCGGCGCGGATCGCGCCGCACCTTCGCGATCCCGCGAACCGCGCCCGGATCAAGCCCGAAGCGCTGTGGGAGCACGACCAAGGCCGCGAGCTGACCGGCATGCAGACCGTGCAGGCGGCGGCCGAGCGGACGGCGTTCCACACGAGCATGGTCGCGCTCTTCGAGCGCTTCGACGTCCTCGCGCTGCCGAGCGCGCAGGTCTGGCCGTTTCCCGTCGAGTGGCGCTGGCCGCAGGCGATCGCCGGTCGCCCGATGGACACGTACCACCGCTGGATGGAGGTCGTCATCTACGCGACGCTCGCCGGACTGCCGTGCATCGCGATGCCGGTCGGCTTCGGCAAGCACAACGGCCTGCCGATGGGCGTGCAGCTGATCGGGCGCCCGCACGGCGACCTCGCCGTGCTGCAGCTCGCCCGTGCGTTCGAGCGGATCGGCGTCGGCCCGTCGAAGAGCTTGGCCGCGGGCGGAGCGCACGCCGCCTAGTGCCGATCGCGGGCACTCCGGTGCTCAGCCGCCCGCGTCGTGGACGCGGTCGCTGTTGCTCGTGCTGCGCGATCCCTTCAGGTGCATCTCGATGTCGGCAGGTCGCGGCCCGACCGCGGCGATCGCCTCGCGGATCTGCTCCGGCGACGCATCGAATTCATCCGCGAGCCGCTTGATCTCCTGTTCGCTCGGCGCGCCTGCGCCGCCCGTCGTCGCCCCCATGGTTCGTGCTCCGGCAATGCAAACCTGCAGCCGGCAATCGACGTGCGCGGTGGTGTGGGTCGTCGTCAGGCCGGGCGTTCGGCCCGGTCCGCTTGCGCGAGCAGGTGGTCGACGACGCGCTGGCTCGCCGCCGGCAGCGTCTGCGCATCGCGAAAGCAGATCGCAAAGCGGCGCTCGGCCCAGGCATCGTCGATCGCGATCAGCTGGACGTCGGCGAGGGCGGCGCTCCGCCGTCCGACTCCCACCGGCACGACGCCGACGCCGAGGTCGGCAGCGACGGCGCGCAGCGCCGCGTCGAAGCTCGAGACGACGACGCGGTAGCGGACCGCTCGTCCCGCATTCGCCGCGGCGCGCTGCAGCATCGTGTGCACCGCCGTCGTCGGCGGCAGGCCGACGTGGTCGAAGGCGAGCGTCTCCTCGAAGCCGATCGAGGCCCGGCCGGCGAGCGGATGGCCGGCGTAGACGGCGAGCGCGAGCCGGTCGCACCGATAGGCCCGATGCGACAGGCCCTCGAAGTCGACGCGGTCCCAGCAGACGCCGAGCGACGCGTTGCCGTCGCGCACCTCGCGCACCAGGTCGCGCGAGACGCGCTCCTCGATGTCGACCTGGATGTGCTCGTTGTCGGGCTCGCGCATGAACGACGCGATGTCGTCGAGCAGCGCCTCGGCGAGCGCCGACGCCGTCGCGATCAGGCGCACATGGCCATTCACGCCGCCGCTGAACGACGCGGCGTCGGCGACGATGCGGTCCATCGTGAAGACCACCGTGCGCGCATGCTCGAGAAGCGCGAGCCCGGCGGGCGTCGCCTGCACGCCGCGCCGCCCGCGCACGAGCAGCTCGACGCCGAGGTCGTCCTCGAGCTGGGCGATCCGCTTGCTGATCGCCGACGGCTCGATGCGCTCCTGCTCGGCGGCGCGCGCCATCGAGCGGCAGTCGGCCACCGCGACGAAGAGGCGAAGCGTCTTGAGGTCGATGTCGCGCACGCGCCGATCATCTCCCCTGGCGTTGCGCTCCGCGCGGAGAGGTCGAGGGGCCGACGGTGCGGCAGGCCCTGACGAGCGGGAAGCAGGCGGATGCCACCTGGGCCGCCCCTCCGACGAGCGCGGCCGGCCGCGCGTAGCCCATGACGTGCTCCGCCAGTGTCTGGCCGGAGACGAGGACGGCCAGCGCCGCTTCCGCCGCCAGCAGCAACACCAGCGCGGCTCCGCCCATCAGGAGGCGGCTTGCCCGGCCCGGCCCGACGTCGATCCTGCGCAGCACCCGGTCGCAAGCGACCCAGGCGATGGCGAGCATCACGGGGACCTCGAGCAGCACTGCCCGGAGCTCGCCGATCGCAGGGGCGATCCACAGCGTCCTCGGCACGCCCAGCGCGAATCCGGCCGCGAAGACGATCGAGAAGTACACGCAGCCCGCGAGAAGCGCCGGGCGCCGGCTCATGGAGGCCCGTTCCGATGCGCCTCCACGAAGCCGACGACGAAGCGCCGCAGGTCGTCGTAGTCGGTGAGGTCGTAGTCGCGGCCGGTGACGGTGTCCTGGCCGCGCCGCTTCGCGATGAACTTCAGGGCGAGCCGCTTGAAGAAGTCGTAGCGGCTGTAGCGGATGGCGCCGGCGACGTGATGGATCGCGGCCGGTGTCCACGTCGTCTGATGGATGAAGCGCTGGACGCATTCCGCCAGGCCCTCCCAGTCGTCCGGGCTCTCGCCGGCCGCCGACAAGGAGACGGAGAGAAAGGCGCTCGGCTTTTCCATGAGCGCTGCATGGTGGTGGCGCGCGTAGTCGACGACCTGGGCCTGGTAGGCGCCCACGTGGAGCGACGCGGCGATGAAGCACGCATCGAAGTCGGCGGGCGGGGGCGGCTGGCCGGCGGCGTCGGCCAGCGTGCTGTCCACGCCGTGCTGGTCGAGGACCTCGCGGATGTACTGGCAGACGGTGCGGGTATGACCCTCGGTCGTGCCGTAGAGGACGAGAACTCGCATGTGAGGGGGGCTCCGCGCCAGGATTGTGTGCCGGCCCTGGCGGTGAGGGGCAGATCGGAAGGGGCGCGCTCCCGGTCGCGACGGTCGACTAGAGTGACGCCGAGGCCGACGTCGATCGGCGACCGAACCGGAGACAGGACATGACCGCCGCGCCGCACACCGGCCTTCCGCTCGACGGCATCCGCGTCGTCGAGTTCACGCACATGGTGATGGGCCCGACCTGCGGGATGATCCTCGCCGACCTCGGCGCCGAGGTGATCAAGGTCGAGCCGCCGGGCGGCGACAAGACGAGGAAGCTGCCGGGCCTCGGGATGGGCTTCTTCCGCTCGTTCAATCGCAACAAGAAGAGCGTCGTCCTCGACCTGCACTCCGCCGAGGGCCGGGCCGCGGCGAAAGAGCTGGCCGGCGCGAGCGACGTCCTCCTCGAGAACTTCCGACCCGGCCTGATGGCCTCGCTCGGCCTCGATCATGCGTCGCTCGAGGCCGAGTTCCCGCACCTGATCTGCGTCTCGCACAAGGGCTTCTTGCCCGGGCCGTACGAGCACCGCGTCGCCCTCGACGAGGTCGTGCAGATGATGGGCGGGCTCTCGTACATGACCGGTCCGGTCGGCCGGCCGCTGCGGGCCGGTTCCTCCGTCAACGACATCATGGGCGGCATGTTCGGCGCGATCGGCGTGCTCGCCGCGCTGCGCGAGCGCGACCGCACCGGCCGCGGCCAGGAAGTGCAGAGCGCGCTGTTCGAGAACTGCGTGTTCCTCTCGGCGCAGAACATGCAGCAGCACCTGATGACCGGGGCGCCGGTGCTGCCCTTCCCGGCGCGGCAGTCGCCGTGGAGCGTCTACGACGTGTTCACGCTGAAGGACGACGAGCAGCTGTTCATCGGCGCGGTGAGCGACCGCCAGTTCCTCATCCTGTGCCGCGTCCTCGAGGCGCCCGAGCTCGCCGCCGACCCGGCGCTCGCGACCAACGAGAAGCGGGTCGCGGTGAGGCCGGAGCTCCTCAAGAAGCTCGCCGAGATCCTGCGACACCACGACGTCGCCGAGCTCGTGCCGAAGCTCGAGGCGAACGGCCTGCCGTACGCGCCGATCGTCAAGCCCGAGCAGCTCGTCCACGACCCGCACCTGCGCGAAAGCGGCGGGCTGGTGCCGATGCAGACCGAAGACGGCAGCCTCACCGACGTCGTCCTCCTGCCGATCACGCTCGGCGGCCGTCGTCCCGGCGTTCGGCGGCCGCTGCCGCGGATCGGCGAACATACGGACGAGATCCTGGCGTCCCTTCCCAGCCGGCGCGCCAAGCGCTGAACGAAAGTCTCCATGACCCTCTACCGCATCGACGGCAAGGCCCCGCAGGTCGCGGCCTCGGCCTATGTCGCTCCGGAAGCGACGCTGATCGGCGCGGTCCGGGTTGGCGAGCGCGTCACCGTGCTGGCCGGCGCGGTCGCGCGCGCCGACAACGAGCCGATCTCGATCGGCGACGAGAGCAACGTCCAGGAAGGCGCCGTGCTGCACGCCGACCCGGGCTTCCCGCTGGCGATCGGCCGCCGTGTCACGGTCGGCCACCAGGCGATGCTGCACGGCTGCACGGTCGGCGACGGCGCGCTCATCGGCATCCAGGCGGTGGTGATGAACGGCGCGGTCATCGGCGCGAGCTGCCTGGTCGGCGCCGGGGCCGTCGTCACCGAGGGAAAATCGTTCCCCGCACGCTCGCTCATCCTCGGCGCGCCGGCCAAGGCGGTGCGAACGCTGACCGACGCCGACGTCGCCAACCTCGAGCGCGCCGCGTCGGGCTATGTCGAGCGCGGCGCGCATTTTCGAACGCACCTCGAGCGCGTCGGCTGAGGCGGCCGACGCCGCGCGAGCGAAGGAGAAGTCCATGCCTGATCTGTTCGAGAACCCGATGGGCCTGATGGGCTTCGAGTTCGTCGAGTTCGCCTCGCCCCAGCCGGGAACGCTCGAACCGGTGTTCGAGAAGCTCGGCTTCAGCCTCGTCGCCAAGCACCGCTCGAAGGACGTCGTCCTGTTCCGCCAGGGCGACATCAACTTCATCGTCAACCGCGAGCCGAAGAGCTACGCCGGCTACTTCGCCGCGGAGCACGGGCCGTGCGCGTGCGGGCTGGCGTTTCGCGTCCGCGACTCGCACCAGGCGTACTCGCGCGCGCTCGAGCTCGGCGCGCAGCCGCTCGAGATGCCGACCGGCCCGATGGAGCTGCGCCTGCCGGCGATCAAGGGCATCGGCGGCGCGCCGCTCTACCTGATCGACCGCTTCGAGGACGGCAAGTCGATCTACGACATCGACTTCGAGTTCCTGCCCGGCGCCGAGCGCCGCCCGGTCGGCCACGGCCTGAAGACGCTCGACCACCTGACGCACAACGTCTACCGCGGCCGGATGGCGTTCTGGGCCAACTTCTACGAGCGCCTCTTCAACTTCCGCGAGATCCGCTACTTCGACATCCAGGGCGAGTACACCGGGCTGACCTCGAAGGCGATGACCGCGCCCGACGGCAAGATCCGCATTCCGCTCAACGAGGAATCGAAGAAGGGCTCCGGGCAGATCGAGGAGTTTCTGATGAAGTTCAACGGCGAGGGCATCCAGCACGTCGCCCTCCTCACCGACGACCTCGTCGCGACGATCGACAAGCTCGCCCTCGCCGGCGTGCCGCTGCTGGCGGCGCCGAACGACGTCTACTACGAGATGCTCGAGCAGCGCCTGCCCGGCCACGGCGAGAACGTCGCCGCGCTGAAGACGCGCGGCATCCTCGTCGACGGCAGCACGGAAGGCGGCAAGCCGCGCCTGCTGCTGCAGATCTTCTCGGAGAGCGTCCTCGGCCCGGTCTTCTTCGAGTTCATCCAGAGGAAGGGCGACGAAGGATTCGGCGAGGGCAACTTCAAGGCGCTGTTCGAGTCGATGGAGCGCGACCAGCTCCGCCGTGGCGTGCTGGAGACGTCATGAGCGGCGCCGAGCCGTCCTACCAGTCGGGCTTCGGCAACGAGTTCGCGACCGAGGCGCTGCCCGGTGCGTTGCCGGTCGGGCGCAATTCGCCGCAGCGCGCACCCTATGGCCTGTACGCCGAGCAGGTGAGCGGAACCGCCTTCACGGCGCCGCGCGCCGACAACCGGCGCAGCTGGCTCTACCGCATCCGCCCGTCGGCGATGCACCGCCCGTTCGAGCGCATCGGCGATGGCCGCATCGTGACGGTCTTCGACGAGGTCGAGGCGACGCCGAACCAGCTGCGCTGGAACCCGATGCCGATGCCGACCGCGCCGACCGACTTCGTCGAGGGCCTCGTGACCCTGGCCGGGCACGGCGGGCCGATGGCGCAGACCGGCGCGGCGGCGCTGCTCTACGTCGCCAACCGCTCGATGACGAAGCGCGCGTTGTACAACGCCGACGCCGAGATGCTGATCGTCCCGCAGCTCGGCCGCCAGCGCTTCGTCACCGAGCTCGGCACGATCGACGTCGAGCCGCAGGAGATCGTGGTCATCCCGCGCGGCGTGCGCTTTCGCGTCGAGCTGCTCGACGGCGAGGCGCGCGGCTACGTGTGCGAGAACTTCGGCGCCAACCTGCGCTTGCCCGACCTCGGCCCGATTGGCTCGAACGGGCTCGCCAACCCGCGCGACTTCCTCACCCCGGTCGCCGCCTACGAGGACATCGACGGCGCCCACGAGCTCGTCGCCCGGTTCCAGGGCCACCTCTGGTCGGCGCAGATGGAGCACTCGCCGATGGACGTCGTCGCGTGGCATGGCAACTACGCGCCGTACAAGTACGACCTGCGCCGCTTCAACGCGATCGGCTCGATCAGCTACGACCACCCGGACCCGTCGATCTTCCTGGTCCTGCACAGCGCCTCGGACACGCCCGGCGTGAGCAACCTCGACTTCGTCGTCTTCGCGCCGCGAACGCTGGTCATGCACGACACGTTCCGTCCGCCCTGGTTCCACCGCAACATCGCGAGCGAGTTCATGGGCCTGGTCCACGGCGCCTACGACGCCAAGGCCGAAGGGTTCGTTCCCGGCGGCGCGAGCCTGCACAACAGCATGACGGGGCACGGGCCGGACGCGCAGACGTTCGAGAAGGCGAGCCGCGCCGACACCTCGAAGGCCGACGTCATCGCCGACACGATGGCGTTCATGTTCGAGTCGCGCGGCGTCTGGCGGCCGACCCGCCACGCGATGGAATCGGCCGAGCGGCAGGACGACTACTTCCGCTGCTGGCAGGGCCTGCAGAAGCACTTCGACCCGCGCCGCCGCTGACGGCGCGCCGTCGCGTCGGCCGTCAGCCGAGGCCGAAGAACTCGCGCAGCGCGGCGCGGTACTGCTCGGCGCCGCGCCAGCTCGTCGTCGTGTGTGTGCCGCCCTCGATCAGGAGGAAGCGCTTCGCTGCGGTGGCGCGCTCGTAGAGAAGCCGGCCGAAGCGCGACGGCACGAGCGAATCGTCGCTGCCGTGGACGACCAGCAGCGGCGCCTTGATGCGCGGCACCGTCGAGAGCGAATCGAAGCGCTCGGTGATGAGCATCGAGATCGGCAGCCAGCCGTACTTGAAGGTGCCGAACATGTCGCGGATCGAGGTGAAGGTGCCCTCGACGATGACGCCGCGCGGCGCGAGCTCTTCGGGCTGGTCGGCCAGGCGCGCCGCGAGCTGGACTGCGATCGCACCGCCGAGCGAGTGGCCGAAGATGTAGCGCGCGCTGTCGGGGTGGCGCTCGCCGAGCCAGTGCCACGCCGCCGCCGCGTCCTCGACGACGCCGGTCTCCGACGGCAGCTCGTCGGTGCTCGCGCCGAAGCCGCGGTAGTCGATCGCCAGCACAGAGAAGCCGAGCTCGCGCATCTGCTCGATGCGAAAGACGCTGCGGCCGAGGTACTGGCGCGCGCCGTGCAAGAAGAGCATCAGCGGCGCCTTCGGGTCGGCGTGGCCAGCGTAGAGCGCGTGCAGGCGGATCGGGCGGCCGGTCGACGGCGAGACATGATCGATCCAGACGCTGTCCATGTCTTCGGCGCGCGCGACCGCGGCGAGCTCGTCGGCGCTGGCCGACGGCACGGGAGTCGCCTGGAAGATCCACTTGCGCTGCTGCGTGCCGAGGCTGACCCAGCCGGCCGACAGCCCGCCGGCCGCGACGAGCAGCGCCGCCGTCGCGAGGCCGACGCGGCGGCTCGCCAGCGCGCGCAACACGTCGCGACTGACCTTGGCTGCAGCTTCGCTGTCGTCCATCGCTCGACTCTCCTTCCGTCCCAAGCCATCGCACAACCCCGTGAAACGGGGATGCGACGTCGCGACACCACCAAACCGATGCACTTCTTAACGCGTCGAGACGACGTCCGGCCGACGTGCACGGCGTTGTCGGACAGCGCCAGGCCTCCAAGGCGCGTTGAATGACCAGGTTTCCAACTCTCTTTGCTTGCTAAGCAAACGACGCGCCATGAACAAGACATTACGTCCCCTCCTCGGCATCGCTGCCGTCGCGTTCGCCGCCCATGCCTCGGCGCAGATCACGTTCTACGAAGGCGAGGGCTTCCGCGGCCGCACCTTCCAGACCAACGGCGAAGTCGGCAACTTCGCGCGCGTCGGCTTCAACGATCGCGCCTCGTCCGTCGTCGTCGACCGCGGCCGCTGGGAAGTGTGCGAGGACGCGCGCTTCCAGGGCCGCTGCGTCGTCCTGCGGCGCGGCTCGTACGACACGCTGAGCGGCATGGGCATGGAGAACCGAATCTCCTCGGTGCGCCGGGTCGACGATCGCCGCCAGTACGACAACGAGGTGCCCTACTCGCTCGCCGAGCCGAACTACGAGCACCGCCGCATTCCCAACGAGCGGCTGCGCGAAGTTCCGATCACCTCGGCGCGCGCCGTCATGGGCCCGCCCGAGCAGCGCTGCTGGGTCGAGCCCGGCCAGGTCAGCGAGCGTCGCGACCTGAACGTGCCGGGCGCCATCATCGGCGGCGTCCTCGGCGGCATCCTCGGCCACCAGGTCGGCGGCGGCACCGGCAATACCGTCGCGACGATCGGCGGCGCGGTCGGCGGCAGCGCCCTCGGCGCCAACATCGACCGCATCCGCGACCCGCAGTCGGGGAAGGAAGTGCGCCGCTGCGAGAACGTCGCGGGGCAGACGCCGCAGTACTGGGACGTGACCTACAACTACGGTGGCGTCCAGCACCGCGTGCAGATGAGCACGCCGCCGGGACAGACGATCACCGTCAACGACCGCGGCGAGCCGCGCCTCTGACCGGACGGGCGCAACGCGCCTTCAGGTCATCACGGACGGGGCGCTTCGCCCCGTTCGTTCGCGCACGCCGGCGATTCGATCGGCGATGTCGACGAGCGCGGCCAGCGCGGCTTGCGTGTCGACGTCCTGCCTGTTCGGATCGCGCTCGAATCGCTCGAGATAGATCCTGAGCGTCGCGCCTTCGGTGCCGGTGCCGGACAGGCGGTAGACGATCCGCGCATCGTCGTCGAAGAACACGCGCACTCCCTGCTGTGTCGTCACCGAGCCGTCGACCGGGTCGGTGTAGGCGAAATCGTCGGCCCGGACGATGGTCGAGCGGCCGCCGTCGCCGCGCTCGAAGGATCGGCCGGGCAGCGAAGCGACCTGCGCGCGCAGGTCGGCGATCAGCGCGTTCGCTGCCGTCGCATCGATGCCTTCGTAGTCGTGGCGGGAGTAGATGTCGCGGCCGAAGCGGCGCCAGTGATCGCGGACGATCGACGCGACCGATTCGCCCGGGCGCGCGGCGAGCACGTTGAGCCAGAAGAGCACCGCCCACAGGCCGTCCTTCTCGCGCACGTGGTCGGAGCCCGTTCCTGCGCTTTCCTCGCCGCAGATCGTCGCCAGGCCGGCGTCGAGCAGGTTGCCGAAGAACTTCCAGCCGGTCGGCGTCTCGTGGCAGGCGACGCCGAGTGCGGCGGCGACCCGATCGGCGGCACGGCTCGTCGGCATCGAGCGCGCGATGCCCTTGAGCGGCTGCGCATACCCGGGAACGAGATGCGCGTTCGCGGCGAGAACCGCCAGGCTGTCGCTCGGGGTGACAACGAAACGGCGGCCGACGATCATGTTGCGGTCGCCGTCGCCGTCGCTCGCGGCGCCGAAGTCGGGCGCGTCGTCGGCGAACATCGCGGCCATCAGCTCGCTCGCGTAGATCGGGTTGGGGTCGGGATGGCCGCCACCGAAATCGGGAAGCGGTGTCGAGGCCACGACGCTCGTCGCCGGCGCGCCGAGCCTGCGCACCAGGATCTCCTCGGCATACGGGCCGGTGACGGCGTGCATCGCGTCGAAGCGCATGCGAAAGCCGCCGGACTGGAGCAGCCTGGCGATGGCCGGGAAATCGAACAGGCCCGCGAGCAGGTCGGCGTAGTCGGCGACCGGATCGATCACCTCCACGACGGTGTCGCCGACACGCGACGTGCCGATCGTCGCCAGGTCGATGTCGGCGCCGGCCAGCGTGCGGTACCGCTCGATCCGCTCGCTGCAGCGCCAGATCGCTTCGGTGAGCTTCTCGGGCGCCGGCCCGCCGTTGGCGGTGTTGAACTTGATGCCGAAGTCGCCGTCGGGGCCGCCGGGGTTGTGGCTCGCCGACAGGATGATCGCGCCGAAGGCGACGCGGGCGCGGACGACGCAGCTCGCCGCCGGCGTGGAGAGGATGCCGGCGCGGCCGACCAGGACCCGGCCGAAGCCGTTCGCCGCCGCCATCCGGACGATCGTGCCGATGGCGACGTCGTTGTGGAAGCGGCCGTCGCCGCCGACGACGAGCGTGCCGCCGGCGAAGCCGGTCAGCGCGTCGAAGATCGACTGGACGAAGTTCTCGAGGTAGTGCGGCTGCTGGAAGACCGCCACCTTCTTGCGCAGGCCGGACGTGCCCGGGCGCTGGCCGGCGAAGGGCCGGGTCGCGATCGTGAGGATGTCGCTCATGGAACTCGAAGTCGAAGGGCGCCTCGGCGCGAAAGTGAGCGAAAAGTGTCGCCGATACTGCAACCTCATGTCGGCGCTGGTCTTCCTCAAGCTGTTCGCGATCTTCGCCGTGGTCGCGATCGGCTGGGCGGTCGCGCGCAGCGGCCGGCTCGGCGGCGGCGATCCGTCGCGCGTGCTTTCGGGCGCCGCGTTCTACATCTTCGTTCCGGCGCTCCTCTTTCGCACCAGCGCGCGGACGGACTTCGCCCGCCTCGACGGCCGCATCGTCTTCGCCTTCTTCGTGCCGACGATCGTCGTGCTGCTGATCGTGTACGCCACCGGGCGCTTCGCACGCGACGCGGCCGCGGCGGCGCCGGCCGCGCCGAGCGTGCGCGCGATCACGGCGTCGTTCGGCAACGCCGTCCAGATCGGCATCCCGCTGGCGGCCGCGCTGTACGGTGAAAGCGGACTCGCGCTGCACATCACGCTCGTCAGCCTGCACGCGCTTATCCTGCTGACGATCCTGACCGCACTCGTCGAGCTCGACCTCGCGCACGCGAAGCGGCGCAGCGATCCCGGCGGCGGTCACCTCCTCGGCACGCTGGCGACGACGGCGCGCAACACGGTCGTGCACCCGGTGGTGCTGCCGGTGCTCGCGGGCCTCGCCTGGAACGTGACCGGCATCGCGCTGCCGACCGTCGCCGACGAGATCCTCGCCACCCTCGGCCAGGCGGTCGTGCCGGTGTGCCTCGTGCTCATCGGCGTGTCGCTGGCGCACTACGGCGTTCGCGGCGCGCTGCGCGGCGCGGCAGCGCTGAGCGTCGTCAAGCTCGTCGTCCAGCCGCTCGCGGTGCTCGCGTTCGCCCGTCTTGTGCTCGGCCTCGAGGGCGTGCCGCTCGCCGTGGTGGTCATGATGGCGGCGGTGCCGGTCGGCAGCAACGCGCTCATCTTCTCGCAGCGCTACCAGACGCTGCCGGCCGAGACGAGCACGGCGATCGTCGTCTCGACGCTCTCCTTCGTGGCGAGCGCGCCGCTCTGGCTGGCAGTGCTGCACGCCATCGGCTAGCGCTCGACGCGCGGATTTGGCGGCCGCGTCGCCTTTGGCGATACTCCGCGTGTCGCAAATCTCGGGCTTGGCCCATGGCGTTGAGCCGCTGGTGGAATCCGTTCGCGCGCAAGCACCGTCCTGAGGCTGGCAGCGCCGACGGCCCGGAAAGCGCCGCGTCCTTGCCCGCGACGGCGCCGGTGCCGCTCGCGCATCGTCCGCTCGAGGCACCGGCCGCCACGCCGACGCCGCTTGCGCCGCCGGCCGCTGCTGCGCCGCCTGCGCCGGTCGACGTGCCGGTCACGCCTGCGCAGCGCAGCGAGTTCTTCCGCTGGATCGTCGGCGTGCCGGCGATCGCCGGGACGTCGGGCCTGCCCGATCTCGTCGTCCAGCACCTGATGGAGCGGCTCGACGAGGTGATCGCGTCCGACGCGTTGCGCGCCGGCCTGCTGCCGCGCGCGCCGCACGTCATCCCGCAGCTGATGAAGACGCTGCGCGACGAGGGCTACTCGTCGGTCGACGTCGCCAGCCGGATCTCGAAGGACGTCGTGCTCACCGCCGAGGTCGTGCGCAGCGCGACCAGCGCGTTCCAGCGCGCCGACGACGAGGAGGAGATCGACCTCCCGCGCGCGGTGACGATGATCGGCACGCAGGGTCTGCGCCGGGCGATCGCCAACGTCGTCCTGCGACCGATCTTCGACGCCAAGGGCGACACCTTCTCGGCGCGCGCCGCGAACCAGATCTGGAAGGACGCCGACCGCAAGGCGCGCCTGTGCGCCACGCTCGTGACGCCGGCGAACGACCCGTTCGATGGCTACCTCGCGGGCCTGCTGCACAACACCGGCTGGACCGCGCTGCTGCGCGCGATCGACGGCTTCGACGACATGTCGCTCAACGGTGCGCAGCTCGCCCACCCCGAGGTCATTCCGCAGCTGCTGCAGCGCCGCGACGCGCTGTTCGGCGCGATCGTCGGCCCCTGGAACCTGAGCGCTGCCGTCGACGGGCTCGCCGGCGACGTCGGCCGCCACGGCGTCGAGGGCGTGCAGTCGCCGCTCGGCCTCGCGCTCCGACAGGCCGATCGGCTCGCCGCGCTGCGCGCGCTCATCCCCGCAGGCCAGGGCCCCGGGGCCACCGTGCCGACGTGGGCGACGCTGCCGAAGACCGTGCGCGACTGCTACGCGTCGCTCGCCGCGAACTGAGCCCCTTTCGCGGCCGCTGCGCCTGCCTCGCCGGGAGCTGAGCCGCCTTCGCGGCTGCGCTCGTCGCGCGCCTATGATTCCGGCTCGCTCCGCACCGGAGCAAGAACTCATTCCGGACGTCCGACCCCCATGAAGATGCATCGCCTTGCCGTCGCCACCCTTGCCGCCGCGCTCCTCGCCGGCCCCGGCGCCGCGTTCGCGGCCAAGACCCTCGTCTACTGCTCGGAAGGCAGCCCCGAGGGCTTCAACCCGCAGTTCTTCACGACCGGAACGACCGCCGACGCGTCGTCGGTGCCGATCTACAACCGCCTGGTCGAGTTCGAGACCGGCACGACCAACATCGTTCCCGGTCTCGCCGAGAGCTGGACTGCCGCGCCCGACGGCATGAGCTACACCTTCAAGCTGCGCCGCGGCGTCAAGTTCCACAGCAACGCGAAGTTCACGCCGACGCGCGACTTCAACGCCGACGACGTGCTCTTCTCGTACAACCGGATGGCCGATCCGAACCATCCGTTCGCGAAGGTGACGCCGGGCCAGACCTACGCGTACTTCGAGGACATGGGCATGAAGGACATCGTCGAGAAGGTCGAGAAGGTCGACCCGATGACGGTGCGCTTCGTCCTCAAGAAGCCCGAGGCGCCGTTCATGGCCGACATGGCGATGGACTTCGCGTCGATCCTCTCGGCCGAGTACGCCGACAAGATGATGGCGGCGAAGACGCCCGACGTGATCGACCGCGAGACGATCGGCACCGGGCCGTTCCAATTCGTCTCGTACCAGAAGGACGCCGTGATCCGCTACAAGGCGTTCGACCAGCACTGGGGCGGCCGGCCGAAGATCGACAACCTGGTCTACGCGATCACGACCGACGCGTCGGTGCGCTTCGCCAAGCTGAAGACGGGCGAGTGCCACGTGATGGCGTTCCCGAAGCCGGCCGACGTCGCGCTGATGAAGAACGACCCCAACATCAACCTCGTCCAGCAGCCGGGCCTCAACGTCGGCTACATCGCCTTCAACGTCGAGAAGAAGCCGTTCGACTCCAAGCTCGTTCGCCAAGCGCTCAACATGGCGGTCAACAAGAAGGCCATCCTCGACAACGTCTTCCAGGGCGCCGGCGCGATCGCGAAGAACCCCATCCCGTCGACGCTCTGGTCGTACAACGACAAGGTGCAGGACTACCCCTACGACCCGGCCAAGGCGAAGGCGCTGCTCGCGCAGGCGGGCTATCCGAACGGCGTCGACGTCGAGCTCTGGTACCTGCCGGTGACGCGCCCCTACAACCCCGACGGCAAGCGCATGGCCGAGCTGATCCAGCAGGACTGGGAGAAGGTCGGCGTCCGCACCAAGCTCATCACCTACGAGTGGGGCGAGTACAGGAAGCGCAGCAAGACCGGCGAGCAGCACGCGATGATGTTCGGCTGGTCGGGCGACAACGGCGA
>DATIDZ010000502.1:0-4522 GCA_035456045.1 Caldimonas sp. | reverse complement strand
CGATCTTCTCGACGCCGCCCGCCTTCTGCATCTCCTCGAGCATGTTGAGCGCGGCCTCGTTGGCCCCCCCATGTGCGGGGCCCCACAGGCAGGCGACACCAGCGGCGATCGCCGCGAACGGGTTCGTCCCGGACGAGCCGCACAGGCGCACCGTCGACGTCGACGCGTTCTGCTCGTGGTCGGCGTGGAGGATGAAGATGCGGTCCATCGCCCGCACCAGGACGTCGTTGGGCGCGTAGTCCTCGCACGGCGTCGCGAACATCATGCGCATGAAGTTGCCGGCGTAGGTGAGGTCGTTCTTCGGGTAGATGTAGGGCTGGCCGACGGTGTACTTGTAGGCCAGCGACACCAGCGTCGGCATCTTGGCGATCAGGCGGATCGCCGAGATGGCGCGGTGCTCCGGGTTATTGATGTCGGTGGAGTCGTGATAGAAGGCCGACAGCGCGCCCACGAGCCCGGTCAGGATCGCCATCGGATGGGCGTCGCGGCGAAAGCCGCGCAGGAAGAACTGCATCTGCTCGTTGACCATCGTGTGATGGGTGACCAGATGCGAGAACGACACCTTCTCCGATGCGCTCGGCAGCTCGCCGTTGAGCAGCAGGTAGCAGGTCTCGAGGTAGTCGCAATGCGTCGCGAGCTGCTCGATCGGGTAGCCGCGGTAGAGCAGCTCGCCCTTGTCGCCGTCGATGTAGGTGATCGTCGAGTTGCACGACGCCGTCGACAGGAAGCCCGGGTCGTAGGTGAACTTGCCGGTCTGCGCGTAGAGCTTGCGGATGTCGATCACCTCGGGGCCGACGGTGCCCTTGTAGATCGGCAATTCCATGCTCGGGCTGCCGTCCGAGAACGAGAGGGTGGCTTTGACGTCGGACGGGATCATGATGGTTCCTCGATTCAAGTCGAACTGGGGTGGGGGCGTTGTCCCGGCGCCCGGACGGCCTGGAGCACCTCGTGGACCTCGGGCCGATCGAGATCGCGGGTCGGCTTCGTGCGGCCGAGAAAGAGATCGAGCAAGTCGTTGTCGGCGAGCGGCATCAGCGCCTCGAGCCCGGCCGCGGCGGCCGGCGTGACGGCGCCGCGAGCGAACACGCGCTCGATCAGCAGGTCGTTCTCGAGCAGCCCGCGCCTGCATCTCCAGCGCAGCTTCGAGAGCGCCGCTGAATCGATGCAGGCGAGGGCGTCCATCAGACGGCGCGCCTCACCATCAGCTCCTTGATCTTGCCAATGGCACGGGTGGGATTGAGCTGCTTGGGGCAGACGTCGATGCAGTTCATGATCGTGTGGCAGCGGAACAGGCGATACGGATCCTCGAGGTTGTCGAGCCGCTCGTTGGTCGCCTCGTCGCGGCTGTCGGCGATGAAACGATAGGCCTGCAGCAGGCCCGCCGGCCCGACGAACTTGTCGGGATTCCACCAGAAGCTGGGGCACGCCGTCGAGCAGCTCGCACAGAGAATGCACTCGTAGAGGCCGTTGAGCTCCTCGCGCTCTTCGGGCGTCTGCAGGCGCTCCTTCTCGGGCGGCCGCGCGTCATTGACGAGATACGGCTTGATCGAGTGGTACTGCTTGAAGAACTGCGTCATGTCGACGATCAGGTCGCGGATGACGGGCAATCCGGGCAGCGGCTTGAGGACGACCGGGTCCTTGAGCGTGCGCATGTTGGTGAGGCACGCCAGGCCGTTCTTGCCGTTGATGTTCATGCCGTCCGAGCCGCACACGCCTTCGCGGCACGAGCGGCGAAAGCTCAGCGTCGGATCGACCGCCTTGAGCTTCATCAGGGCATCGAGCAGCATGCGGTCGCTGCTGTCGAGCTCGACCTGCATCGTCTGCATGACGGGCGCCGCGCCGCTGTCGGGGTCGTAGCGATAGATCTGGAACGTGCGCAGCTGGCGCTGAACGCCGGTCGAGCGCGGGTTCTGGGCGTCGGGCGCGGTGGTGACCGCCGTGGCGACGTCGCCATCGTCCGAGGCATCGGCGGCGCGGGTGTGGGCTTCTTTCTTCATGATGTCGCTAGAACGTCCGGACCTTGGGCGGCACGGAGTCGACGGTTTGCGGCTTCAGGTTGACCGGCTTGTACTCGAGCCGGTTGCCTTCGCTGAACCAGAGCGTGTGCTTCATCCACTCGGCGTCGTTGCGGCCGTTCGGCGCGACCGGATCGTCGATCGGCCGCTCGTAGTCGGAGACGGTGTGGGCGCCGCGGCACTCGCGCCGCGCCGCCGCCGAGATCATGGTCGCCAGGGCCGACTCCATGAGGTTGTCGACCTCGAGCGCCTCGACCCGGGCGGTGTTGAAGATCTTCGACTTGTCGGCGAGGTGCATCGACCAGGCGCGCTCGGCGATCGCCTGCACCTTGCCGACGCCCTCGTCCATCGACGCCTGGGTGCGAAAGACGCCGGCGTGCAGCTGCATCGTCTTCCTGAGGTCGTTGGCGATCGCCTGCGAGTACTCGCCGCCGGTGCTCGCATCGAGGCGGGCGACGCGGGCGGCGGTGAAGTCGTGCGCGTGCGCGGGCAGCGGCCGATGCGACTGCTGGGCCAGCTTGCTCTCGACGATGTGGTTGCCGGCCGCACGGCCGAAGACGAGCAGGTCGAGCAGCGAATTGGTGCCGAGCCGGTTCGCGCCGTGGACGCTCACGCACGAGCATTCGCCGACCGCGTAGAGGCCCGGCACGACGGCGCTCGGATTGCCGCCCTGGGGAGCGACGACCTGACCGTGCACGTTGGTCGGCACGCCGCCCATCTGGTAGTGGATGGTCGGGACGACCGGGATCGGCTCGCGCGTGATGTCGACGTTGGCGAAGTTGTGGCCGATCTCGAGCACGCTGGGCAGGCGCTTTTTGATGGTGTCGGCGCCGAGGTGGGTCATGTCGAGGACGATGTATTCCTTGTCGGGCCCGCAGCCGCGCCCTTCCTTGATCTCCTGGTCCATGCAGCGCGAGACGAAGTCGCGCGGCGCGAGGTCCTTCAGCGTCGGTGCGTAGCGCTCCATGAAGCGCTCGCCGTCGCTGTTGCGCAGGATCGCGCCTTCGCCGCGGCAGCCTTCGGTCAGCAGCACGCCGGCGCCGTAGACGCCGGTCGGGTGGAACTGCCAGAACTCCATGTCCTCGAGCGGCAGGCCGGCGCGCGCCGCCATGCCGAGGCCGTCGCCGGTGTTGATGAAGGCATTGGTCGACGCCGCGAAGATCCGGCCGGCGCCGCCGGTCGCGAGCATCACCGCCTTGGCCTGCAGCACGTGCAGCTGGCCGGTTTCCATCTCGAGCGCGGTGACGCCGACCACCGCGCCTTCGGCATCGCGGATGAGGTCGAGCGCCATCCACTCGACGAAGAAATTGGTGCGCGCCTTGACGTTCTGCTGGTACAGCGTGTGCAGCATCGCGTGGCCGGTGCGGTCGGCCGCGGCGCAGGCGCGCTGGACGGGCTTCTCGCCGTAGTTCGCGGTGTGGCCGCCGAACGGCCGCTGGTAGATCGTGCCGTCGGGGTTGCGGTCGAACGGCATCCCGAAGTGCTCGAGCTCGTAGACGACGTTGGGCGCCTCGCGGCACATGAACTCGATCGCGTCCTGGTCGCCGAGCCAGTCGCTGCCCTTGACGGTGTCGTAGAAGTGGTAGTGCCAGTTGTCCTCGCTCATGTTGCCGAGCGAGGCGCCGATGCCGCCCTGCGCGGCGACGGTGTGCGAGCGCGTCGGGAAGACCTTGCTGAGCACCGCGACGTTGAGGCCAGCGAGCGAGAGCCGAAGCGACGCCTGCATGCCGGAGCCGCCGGCGCCGACGATGACCACGTCGAAACGGCGCGTCGGCGCGGCCGAGGTGTGAACCGCCGGCGCGTCCATCACAGCCTCCAGAGGACCTGGATGGCCCAGCCGGCGCAGCCGACCAGCCACGCGATCGTCGCGATGTCGAGCACGAGCCGGATCGACACCGGCTTGACGTAGTCCATCCAGATGTCGCGCATGCCGACCCACACGTGATAGAGCAGCGAAACGACCGTGACGAAGGCGAGCACCTTCATCCATTGCGGCGCGAAGATCGCCGACCAGCGGTAGTAGTCGAGCCGGCCGCCGAACAGGACCTGGACGACGACGGCGACAGTGAACAGCGCCATCAGCAGCGAGGTGATGCGCTGCGCCAGCCAGTCGCGCAGGCCGTAGTGCGCGCCGACGACGAGGCGCCGTGAACCGAATGTGCTCATGCGGCGCTCACAGGAAAAGCTTGAATCCGAGCGCGAAGGCGACGACCGTGCCGACGACGATCGCGACCAGCGCGGAAGTCCGTCCGAAGGCCAGGCCGACCTCGTGGGTCGCGTCCATCCACAGGTGGCGCAGGCCGGCGCAGAAGTGCAGCAGGTAGGCCCAGATCAGGGCGAACGCGACCAGCTTCCACAACCACGCCGGCAGCCCGCCTGCGCCGGCCGAGAAGACGCTGGCGAACTGCTCGTAAGACACCTCGGACGTCAGGCTCGCGTCGAACATCCAGATCGCGAACGGCAGGAGGAGGAACATCGCCGCGCCGCTGATGCGATGCAGGATGGAG
>DATIDZ010000501.1:0-2393 GCA_035456045.1 Caldimonas sp. | reverse complement strand
CGCTTGACCGGGTGCTCCTCGATCGAGACGCCCTTGGCGAGCTGCTCGTCGACCAGCTTCTTGAGCGAGACCGAGTCGAGGAACTCGATCATCTTCGAGTTCAGGCTCGCCCACAGGTCGTGCGTCATGCAGCGGCCGGCGTCCTCACCCATGCAGTTTTCCTTGCCGGCGCAACCGGTGGCGTCGATCGGCTCGTCGACCGCGACGATGATGTCGGCGACCGTGATCTCCTCCGACTTGCGGCCGAGCGAATAGCCGCCGCCCGGACCGCGAGTGCTCTCGACGAGCTCGTGCCGACGCAGCTTGCCGAACAGCTGCTCCAGGTACGACAGCGAGATCTGCTGCCGGCTGCTGATCGCCGCCAGGGCGACAGGACCGGAGTGCTCGCGCAGGGCGAGGTCGATCATCGCGGTGACGGCAAAACGGCCTTTGGTGGTAAGACGCATTGGATAACACCTCAAACCCGTGTCAGAACGCTGCTTCCAGCGGCCAACGGCAGCGGGCAAACGCCGGGCCGGGAGCGCGCCGCCGGGGAAGCGCGCCTAACCCGAGTGATTTGCTCAAGTATAGCTGAAGCCGACCATTTCGGTCGAGATTAGGCCGATTAGTTCCGCTTCAAGGGCGGCGCGGGGGTGCCGCAGCGGGGGGTGCCGCAGGCAGCGGGACGACGTTGTCGGCGACCGAAGCGCCGAAGGCCTGCTCGCGCAGCGCGGCCAGCTGGTCCCGCGTCCGGGCTGCCTTCTCGAACTCCAGGTTCTTGGCGTGCTCCAGCATCTGCCGCTCCAGGAGCTTGATCCGCTTGCTCAGGTCCTTTTCGCTCAGGACCTCTCCGGCCAGGGCATCGCGGGCGGCCTTGAGGTCGTCCTTGGCGCCCTTGTCGTTGTAGATGCCGTCGATCATCTCCTTGACCCGCTTGACGACGCTCGTCGGCGTGATTCCCTGGGCCAGGTTGTGGGCCGTCTGGCGGGCGCGGCGCCGCTCGGTCTCGCCGATCGCCAGGCGCATCGAGTCGGTCACCTGGTCGGCGTAGAGGATCGCCTTGCCGTTCAGGTTGCGCGCCGCCCGGCCGATCGTCTGGATGAGGCTGCGCTCCGAGCGCAGGAAACCCTCCTTGTCGGCGTCGAGGATCGCGACGAGCGACACCTCGGGGATGTCGAGGCCTTCTCGGAGCAGGTTGATGCCGACCAGGACATCGAACGTTCCCAGCCGCAGGTCGCGCAGGATCTCGACCCGCTCGACGGTCTCGATGTCGCTGTGCAGGTAGCGAACCTTGACGCCGTTGTCGGCGAGGTAGTCGGTGAGCTGCTCGGCCATCCGCTTGGTGAGCGTCGTGATGAGAACCCGCTCGTTGACCTCAACGCGGTCGCGGATCTCCTGCAGCACGTCGTCGACCTGGCGCGTCGCCGGCCGGACCTCGACGACCGGATCGATGAGCCCGGTCGGCCGCACCAGCTGCTCGACCACCTGGCCGGCATGCTCCTGCTCGTAGGTCGCGGGCGTCGCCGAGACGAAAATCGCCTGGCGCATCTTGGCCTCGAACTCCTCGAACTTGAGCGGCCGGTTGTCGAGCGCCGACGGCAGCCGGAACCCGTAATCGACCAGCGTCGTCTTCCTCGCCCGGTCGCCGTTGTACATGCCGCCGAGCTGGCCGATCATGACGTGGCTCTCGTCGAGGAACATCAGCGCGTCCTTCGGCAGGTAGTCGACCATCGTCGCCGGCGGCTGGCCGGGCGCCGCGCCCGAGAGGTGCCGGGTGTAGTTCTCGATGCCCTTGCAGTGGCCGATCTCCTGCAGCATCTCGAGGTCGAAGCGCGTGCGCTGCTCGAGCCGCGGCGCCTCGACGAGCTTGCCCGCCTTGACGAGCTCGTCGAGCCGGCCGCGCAGCTCCTCCTTGATCGTCTCGATCGCCGAGACGACGCGGCCGCGCGGCGTGGCGTAGTGCGTCGCCGGGTAGATCACGAAGCGCGGGATCCGCTGCCGGATGCGCCCCGTGAGCGGGTCGAACAGGGTCAGCGACTCGAGCTCGTCGTCGAACAGCTCGATCCGCACCGCGAGCTCGCTGTGCTCCGCGGGGAAGACGTCGATCGTGTCGCCGCGCACCCGGAACGTGCCGCGGCTGAAGTCGGTCTCGTTGCGCGTGTACTGCATCCGGATCAGGTGGGCGATCGCGTCGCGCTGGCCGAGCTTGTCGCCGGTGCGCATGATCATCCGCATCTCGGTGTAGTCCTCGGGCGCGCCGATGCCGTAGATCGCGCTCACCGAAGCGACGATGATCACGTCGCGCCGCTCGAGCACGCTCTTCGTCGCCGAGAGGCGCATCTGCTCGATGTGCTCGTTGATCGCGCTGTCCTTCTCGATGAACAGGTCGCGCTGCGGCACGTAGGCCTCGGGCT
>DATIDZ010000500.1:0-20411 GCA_035456045.1 Caldimonas sp. | reverse complement strand
CGCCTCGTCGCGCGTGAAGCTCAGGTCGGCACTGCCCAGTTCGGTGACCGCGCCCGCGGCGCGCAGCCTCGACAGGCATCGCAGCGCCGGCTGTCGCCGCGTGGTGACGGCCACCGTCCACCGCTCGGGCAGGCGCGGCAGCACCCGGTCGATGAAGGCCAGGGCGTGAGGATCGTCGACATGGTGCAGGTCGTCGAGCGCGATCACGCCATGCGCGACCTCGCCCTGTTCGAGCGTGTTGACGATCTCGTCGGCCGCGCGCTGCTGCTCGCGCGTCTCGGCGCTCGCGGCCATCGTCGCCAGCGCGTCGGGTGACGTGCGCCAAGGCAGGTCGAAGGGCTCGAGCGCGCGCCACAGGCATTGCAGCAGCCGGTGCAGGTCGTCGCCGGCATCGAGGGCGACCCAGGCCGCGTCGTGGCGCTCGGGAAGTTGCTCGAGGGCGCGCACCAGGAGTGCCGTCTTGCCGCTGCCGCCGGGCGCCACCAGCAGAACCAGCCGCTGCTCGTCGAGCGCCTGCAGCAGACGACGCTCGAGGACCGGCCGCGCCATCGTCACCCCCGCGCGCAGCCGCGGGCGCTGGATCTTCGTGGAGGCGATGCTCACGCCATAAATCATAGGCAGGCCGCGGCGGCACGGACAACCGGTCGCGCGGCGCCGATGGCCCGCCGACGGTGCTCGGCGATGGCTCCGGTGCGCCGTGCGCATGGCTCCTCGGTGGCCGTTTCGGGGCGATGTCGCGGCGAGCGACGAACGCCACGATGACGACATCGTCACCGACCTGAGGAGCCGCCCGATGACCCCCTCTCCGTTCGATGCCATGCCCGTCACGCGACCCGAGGCGATCGCGGCCGAGACCTTCCTGATCCCGAACCTGGCGCCGGGGCCCGACGGCCTGCTGCTGCCGGTGAACTCGATGGTCATCCGCGGCCGCGAACCGGTGATCGTCGACACCGGCGCGCCGGTGCACCGCGAGCAGTGGCTCGAGAAGGTGTCCACGGTGGTCGAGCCCGAAGACGTGCGCTGGATCTTTCTCTCGCACGATGACGGCGACCACACCGGGGCGCTGTTCGATGTGCTCCAGCGCTGCCCGCGCGCCACGCTGGTGACCAACTTCTTCGCCTTCGAACGCCTGCATCTCGAGAAGCCCGCGCTGCCGCTGGCACGCATGCGCTGGGTCGAGCCCGGCGGCAGCTTCGACGCGGGCGACCGCGTGCTGAAGCTGTTCCGGCCGCCGATCTTCGACGGCCCGACCTCGCGCGGCCTGTTCGACCCGAAGAGCCGCGCGATGTGGATCGTCGACAGCTTCGCCTGCTTCACGCCCGGCCCGCTCGACGCCGACGAGATTCCGCAGGAAGTGCTGGCGCAGGGGATGCCGGCGCTCAGCAGCGCGATCTCGCCATGGCATGCGTGGCTGGATCCGGCCGCCTATCTCCGTCATGTCGATGCGATCGAAGCCCTCGGCGCGCACACCGTCGCCTCTGCGCACGGTCCGGTCCTTCGCGGTGGCCGGCTCGACGATGCGTTCGACCGCGTGCGCGCCCTGGCCGGAGCCCCCGCCATCGCGACGCCGGGTCAGGAACTGCTCGACAGCCTGCTGGAGCCGACGTTGGCCGACGTCGCCGCCCACTAGCCGAGCTCTGCGTCCGGAGAGAGACCGCCCATGAACGCGATCCGCAGGCTCGCCGCGCTCGCCGTCGCGCTGTTGCTGCTGCTGCTTGTGGCCATGATCGTGACCGCCGCGCCGCGCAGCGCGACACCGGCGTTGCCCGAGCAGCTGCACGACACCGGGCTCTTCGCCTCCGACCAGCGCGAGAGGCCAGGGGCCGGCGTCGAGCCTTTCGAGCCGCAGCACCCGCTCTGGTCGGATGGGGCCAGCAAGCGACGCTGGATCTTCCTGCCGCCGGGCACGGCGATCGACGCCAGCGACCCCGACCGCTGGCGCTTTCCTCGCGGCACGAAGCTCTGGAAGGAGTTCTCTTACGGCCGGCGAATCGAAACCCGCTACCTCGAACTCGGTGCCGACGGTCACTGGCGCTTCGCGACGTATGTCTGGAGCGCAGACGGGCGCACGGCGCGACTGGCGCCTGCCGGGGGCTTGACGCTGTCGGTCGCAGACGCGCCGGCCGGCCGCTACGAGGTCCCGTCGCGCGACGACTGCCTGGCCTGCCATGCCGGCGCGCGTTCACCGGTGCTCGGCGTCGCTGCGCTGCAGCTGGGGCCGGACCTGCCGCGCTGGGTGCGCGAGGGCCGGGTGCGCCACGCACCCCCGGCCTGGCGCGACCACGCACCGGCGATGACCGGCCGGACCGAGGCCGAACGCGCAGCGCGCGGCTACCTGCACGCCAACTGCGGCCATTGCCATCACGGCGCGGGCGGTGTGCCGGTGCCGCTGGTGCTCGCGCAGGACGTGGCCGGCAACGCCGCGCCGGCGCCCGCGCAACTGAGCGAGGCGCTGAGCCGCATGTCCACACGCGTGCCCACGCAGCAGATGCCGCCGCTCGGCACGCGCATCCCCGATCCGCATGGCCAGGCGCTGCTGCGCGCTTGGCTGGATCCCGTGCCTGTCAGCAGCACCCGATGAACCCAACCGGAGAGCCCTTCATGAACCCGATCCGCACCACCGACCACCGCGATCACCGAGTAACCAACGCCTTGCTCGGCGGCAGCCTGGCGCTCGTCGGCGCGCTGACGATGCTGACGCCCCGTGCCGTCGAGGCGACCGAGCCTGGGTCGTCGCCGGCCTCGGTGACCAAGCCCCTCCGTCTGACGACCGAGCAGGCGCGGGGCGAGTACCTGATGTCGACCGCCGCCTGCATGGACTGCCACACGCCGTGGAAGCTCGGCGACAAGGGACCGGAGCCCGACACCACGCGGCTGTACTCGGGCCACCCCGAGCAACTGAAGATGCCGCCGGCGCCGAGCTTGCCCGAGGGCCCGTGGGTGATGACGGCCGGCGTCACCAACACGGCCTGGGCCGGCCCCTGGGGCGTGAGCTTCACGGCGAACCTGACGCCCGACATCGAGACCGGCCTCGGCCGCTGGTCCGAGGCGGACTTCATCCGCACGATCCGCACCGGGCGACACATGGGCCGCGGCCGCGCGGTGCTGCCGCCGATGCCGATCGCCGTCTACAACCACTTCACCGACCGCGACCTGAAGGCCATCTATGCCTACCTGCGCACGATCCCGCCGATCCGCAACAAGGTGCCCGACCCCGTGCCGCCCGCGCCGCAGGCCGCCCGTTGACGGCGGATCGGGGACGCCGTCGCTCGCATGAAGAAGGGCGTGGTGAGTCAGATCCAGAAAGCGACGAAGCGAAGCAATCCGCCGCTGGCTGGCTCGACCGAGCTGTTCATGGCTCGAACGGGAGTCCGCACACGGTCTCGAACGGCGTGATCTCCGTCAAATTCTGGCCGCGCGGTTCGGACGTCGTCGCAACGCGCGGCAGCTGAGTCAGAGCGCCGCCCGCTGGCGATCTCGCAACTCATCGACGAGCACGCGCGTGTTCTCCGAGTAGTCGATCGGAATCGCGATCAGGTGCACGCCACCCGCAGTGAACGCAGCTTCCAGCGCAGGCACCAGCTCACCGACATCGCTCAGGTGCCGGCCGTGCGCGCCGTAAGCCTGCGCGTAGCGGGCGAAATCGGGGTTGCCGAAGGTCATCGCGAAGTCGGGGAAGCCGTCGATCGCCTGCTTCCAGCGGATCATTCCGAAGGCGTTGTCGACCAGGACGAGCACCACCAGGTCGAGCCGGCGCCGGACCGCCGTCTCCAGCTCCTGGCTGTTCATCATGAAGCCGCCGTCGCCGCAGACCGCGAGGACGCGTCGCTTCGGGTAGAGCAGGGCGGCCATGATCGCCTGCGGCAGGCCCGCACCCATGGTCGCGAGCGCGTTGTCGAGCAGAAGCGTGTTGGCAGTCCGCGTGCGGTAGTTGCGGGCGAACCAGATCTTGTACATGCCGTTGTCGAGGGCGACGATGCCGTCCGGGGGCATGACCTGGCGCACATCGTGCACGATGCGCTGCGGCGTCCAGCGCGCTTCGGTGGCCCGGTCGGCGAGGTGCGCAAGGATGCACGCGCGCAGGGGCAGCAGCGCGCCGGCGCGGGGGAGCTTGCCGTCGAGCCGGTCGGCGAGCAGGCTGAGCGAGTGACCGATGTCGCCGACCACCTCGGCCTGCGGGAAGTAGACCTGCTCGACAGTCGCCGACTGGAAGGCGACGTGGATCACCAGCGGGCGTCCTGCGTGCATGATGAAGGGCGGCTTCTCGCTCGTGTCGTGCCCGATCGCGACGATCAGGTCGGCCGCCTCGATCGCATCGTGCACGTAGTCGCGCTCCGACAGGGCGGCGGTTCCCATGTACAGCTCGGTGCCGCCGGGCACCGTGCCCTTGCCCATCTGCGTCGTGAAGTAGGGGATGCGCGTGCGCAGGACGAACTGCGCGAGGTCGGCGCTGGCGCGGGGTCGTGATGCTGCCGCGCCGAGCATGATCAGCGGCCGTCGCGCGGCGGCGATCATGGCCGCGGCCCGGTCGAGCATGGCGGGGCTGGCGATCGGCCGCTCGAGCGGATGCGGTGGCACCAGGGTCGCGCCCTCGCAAGGCTCCGCGGCGATGTCTTCCGGCAGCTCCAGCAGCACCGGCCCCGGTCGCTCGTCCTCGGCGACGCGGAAGGCCTCGCGCACGAGCGTCGGGATCGTGCCCGTCGAGACGATCTGATGCGCGAGCTTGGTCAACGGCTTCATCGCGGCGACGATGTCGACGATCTGGAAGCGCGCCTGGCGCGAGCTCAGGATGCCCTTCTGCCCGGTGATCATGACCATCGGCATGGCGCCGACGTGGGCGAAGGCGGCGGCGGTGGTGAGGTTGAGCGCGCCAGGACCGAGCGTGGTGATGCAGACGCCGGGCTTGCCGGTGAGGCGGCCGTACGTCGCGGCCATGAAGCCCGCCGCCTGCTCGTGGCGCGTGATCACCAGCTCGATCTTCGAGGAACGCAGCGATTCGACGACGTCGAGGTTCTCCTCGCCGGGGATGCCGAAGATGCGCTCGACGCCCTCGTTCTCCAGCGCCGCGACGAGAAGGTCCGAGCCCTTGGTCATGGCGCTAGGCCTTGACCAGCACGGACTTGACGTTGACGAACTCGCGGATTCCGAAGTCGGCGCACTCGCGGCCATAGCCGGAGTGCTTCACGCCGCCGAACGGCATGCGGGGGTCGGAGCGCACGTTGTCGTTGACAAAGCTCATGCCGGCGTCGAGCGCATCGGCGGCGATCCGCTCGCCGCGTGCGACGTCCCGGGTGAGCACGCCCGAGCCCAGGCCGAACTCGCTGGCGTTGGCGATGGCGATCGCCTCTTCCTCGTCGGCCGCTTCGATGACGGCGGCAACGGGACCGAAGACCTCGTCGTCGTGCGCCGGCTGGCCCGGGTTGACGTTGCCGAGCACGGTCGCCGGATACCACGCACCCGGCTGGTCGGGAATCGTGCCGCCGAGCAGGAGCTTGGCGCCCTTCGCGACACTCTGCTGCACCTGCTCGTGGATCTGGTCGCGCGCCTCGACGCTCTGCAGCGGGCCGAGCTTGGTCGCCGGATCGCGCGGGTCGCCGATCCGATAGGCGCGCATCGCCTCGACCAGCGCGTCCTCGAAGGCGTCGCGCACGGCCCTGACGACGATGAAGCGCTTGCCGGCGATGCAACTCTGGCCGGCGTTGACCATGCGCGCCGCGGCGCAGACCTTTGCCGCTGCGACGAGGTCGGCGTCCTCGAGCACGATGTAGGCGTCGGAGCCGCCGAGCTCGAGCACGCACTTCTTCAGCTGGCTGCCGGCGACGGTCGCGACGCTCCGGCCGGCCGCCACGCTGCCCGTGAGCGTCACGGCCGCGACATTGGCATCTTCGATGAGCGCCTGGACGTCGCCGCTCCTGATCAGCACGGTCGCGAAGAGGCCGTCCGGGAAGCCGGCTTCACGGAACACCGACTCGATCGCCAGGGCGCAGCCCGGCACGTTGCTGGCGTGCTTGAGAACGGCGCCGTTCCCCGCCATCAGGCCGGGCGCGGCGAAGCGGAATACCTGCCAGAACGGGAAGTTCCACGGCATGACGGCGAGCACCACGCCGAGCGGATTGAAGGTGACGAAGGCGCGCGGGCCGCCGAGGTCGACGTCGTGTCGTGCCAGGTAGCCCGCCGCGTGCCCGGCGAAGTGCTCGCAGGCGCTGGCGCACTTGTCGACTTCGGCGCGGCCGTCAGTGACCGTCTTGCCCATCTCGCTCGTCATGAGCGCGGCAAATTCGTCGCGACGGCGGCGCAGCACGTCGGCGGCGTTGCGCATCAGGCCGGCGCGCTCGTCGAAGCTTGCCTTGCGCCACTCGCGCTGGGCTCCGGCGGCGCGCGCGACTTTCGCAACGGCCTGTGGTGCGCTGTGGGCGGGATAGGACTTGCCGGGCGACAGCGTCGCGGGATCCGTGGTCCTGAACACGGGCGGGGATGACTGTTCATTCATCATTGCTCCTCTGTGCGCCGCACGTTGCGCTCGCGGCGTAGGCTGACCCCAGCGTCCAAGGCTGACGCAAGAGGCGTAAGGTGCGAGCGGTTCGGAGTTCCTGCGTGCGGGGTGCAACCATCTTAGGCGTGTGCCGGAGCGGCTGTGATGAGGGGATTTGAGTCGAGTCCGACCGGACATGTGATCACGCGGACTGCACTCGTGGTGATCGTTGCCTGGCCGCTGTCGCTTTCGCTCACGCGATGACAGTGCAAGTCTGCGCAGCCTTCGACACTGCCCGATTTCTCTCGACGAAAAGAAAGATCAAATGACCAAGGTATTGGCTCTTGTAGGTATGGGTCCCGGAGTCTCCGCGGCCGTGGCGCGCCGCTTCGCGCGCGAGGGCTTCACGATCGCGGCGTTCGCGCGCCGCGCAGACGCCCTCGCCGAGCAGGTGAATGCATTGAAGACGGCGGGCGGCAGGGCCCACGGGTTCACCGCCGATGCGGCGGATCCGAGCAAGCTTTCGGCCGCGATAGTCCGTGCGGCCGGCGAACTCGGTGCGTTCGATGCGCTCGTCTACAACGCGGCCGGCGTGCGATACAAGCCGCTGGCGCAATTGACGCCTGACGAATTGGACGCAGATTTACGCGTGAGCGTGAGTGGTGCGCTCGCAGCTGCGCATGCGGTACTGCCGTCTATGCGCGAACGCGGCGCAGGCACGCTCCTCTTCACGGGTGGAGGGTTCGCGTTCGAGCCGATGCCGGCGCTGGCCTCGCTCGGGGTCGGCAAGGCCGCCCTGCGAAATCTGACGTTCGCGTTGCACGGAGATCTGAAGGACTCGGGCATCCACGCCGCGACGGTGACGATCTGCGGCGTCGTCAAGCCCGGCACCGCATTCGACCCGGAAAGGATCGCCGAGAGCTACTGGGCCCTGCACGCGCAGCCGGTCGGCAGCTTCGAACGCGAATTGATGTTCAAGGGTTGATCGAGCTCGTCTGCGCAGTGGGCTTCGCTCCTGCTGCGGCGAGCACCCGCCGATGGGATCCCACAACCTGCCCCTGCGGATCGGGGGTGCGACCGCCGCCCATATCAAACGCCAGGCCTCATTGGAACCATGGTCGCTCGCCTCGATCACCTGACCGTCGTCGCGCCGGACCTTGAGTCGGGCGCTGCCTACGTCGAGGCGGCGCTCGGCGCGCTGCCCGGCCCGGGCAGGACGCATCCTGGCATGGCGACACACAACCGTCTGCTGTCTCTTGGCCCCGACGTCTACCTGGAAGTGATTTCCGCAGACCCCCGAGCAGCGCCGGTGAATCGGCCACGATGGTTCGGCCTCGACCACGTGGCGTCAGGCTCGCCCGCGCGTCTGGCCGCTTGGGTTGCCAGCACCGATGACATTGCGGCGGCTGCAGGGCCCGAACTCGGCGAGGTGGAGACCATGCGCCGTGAGCACCACACGTGGAAGATGACGGCAAGGGCAGACGGCGGCCTGCCGCTCGACGGTGCCGCTCCGCTCCTCATCCAACGCGCTTCGCGCATCAAGCCGGCGGCGGACTTGCCGCCGAGCGGTCTTCTTCTGCGAAGGCTGCGCATCCGGCATCCTGCACCCGAGCTCGTCGTCGCGCTCTTCGCCAGGATCGGCTTGGCCGAATTTCCCGAGGTCACCGTGACGGAGGGCCCTGCGTGCAGGCTCGTCGCCGAGATTGAAACGCCCTCCGGGCCCAGGGAAATCGGCGGGACCTAGCCCTTCCATTCGGGCGGACGCTTGCCGACAGGCTGCGCCTCCTGCCTCCGCCGCTCGTGCACCGACGATCGGCGCGCCGGCTAGCCGGCCGTCAGGACGCCGGCGCGCGCAGCGCCCTTCCTGAACATCGCCTCGGTGGCGGAATCGAAGCGGAACGCGGCGAGAAAGTCGCTGCTGCCGTACTGAGGCAGCGTCTTTCGGATGACGTCGGCAAAGTGGCGCGCTTCCTCGCCGCGTTCGGTCAGGGCGAGGCAGTGCACCGCGATGGCGAGGATGTGGGCGTGCGCATTCGGGCGCGCCGCCGCCTTGACGGCCCAGTCGGCGGCCTCCTCGAATCGGCCCAGGCGCACCAGCGCCATCGCCCGCGTGGCCAGCATGCCGAACAGCAAGGGATCGAAAGGACTGAGCAGCCGCGACTGATCGGACGACGCGATCGCGGCGTGCGGGTCGCCCGACTGGCTGTGCACGAAGGCGAGCGTGTAGTGTCCGAGCGCGAAGTTCGGGCTCAATTGCACGGCGTGGTCGAGCTCGACCAGCGCCTGGCCCTGACGTGCGTCGAGCCACAACGCGCGTCCCATCGACCAGTGCGCCGCCGGGTCGCGGTCGTCCGCCGCCAGGCTTCGCTCCGCGGTCTCGAAGGCAAGCCGCATGGCCGGCTCGCGCTTCGCCCAGCCCTGGAATGCGCTCTGCCAGTACGTGAACGAGAGCCCTGCGTGCGCTCGCGCGAAGCCGGGATCGAGACGTACCGCCATCTCGAAGAAGTGGCGAGCGTGCATGTTGTCGCTCTGCGCGAACCGGTACATGTGCCACAAGCCGCGGTGGTAGGCCTCCCAGGCGTCGAGCGAGCTGGGCGGCTTGAGGATGGCGCGATCGCGCTCGACGGTCTCGATCTCGCTTGCCACCGTCGACACGATGCGGTTGCCGATCTCCTCGAGCACGAGAAAGGCGTCGTCGCGCTCCTGGTCGAAGACCTCGGCCCAGACGACGCGTGCCGTCCGCGTCTCGGTGAGCTCGACATGGACGACGATGCGATTGCCGCGCCGGCGCAGCGTGCCGCCGACGACATAGTCGACGTCGAGCGTCCTGCCGGCCTCGCCGGCGCCGACCGTTCGCTCGTGCAACGCGAATACCGTGCCCTGGGCGATGACGAACAGGCTGCGCAGCTTGGCGAGGCGCGTGATCACGTCGTGCACCAGCGCACTCGCCATGTTCGTGTCCTGCGCGCCGGCGATGCTCGTCTCCTCGAACGGCATGATGGCGATCGACGCCCTGCGCTTGGCAGGCGAGGCGACGGCCGGATCGATCGTGCCGTCCTGCCCGACGGCCTGCGCGTCCCCGACGAGACGGCTCTGCACCGGAGCGAGGGCAGGGCGCTCTTCGCGCGCTTGCCGCCACGCGTCGCCGAGCTGACGCCAGTCGAGACCCTCGACCTCGAACTGGCGCGAGGCGGCGGCGAGGTGTTCCTCGCCTTCCCGGACCTGGCCGCGGGCGGCGAAGATGCTCAGCATGCGCACGTGCGCGCGGCGATCGAACGGCGCCAGCTGCAGCCACTGCTCGAGCTCGCGGATGCCATCGTCCGACGCGGTGTCGCTCAGGGCGAGGTGCTCGAGGATGGCGATGCGGACGGCGCGCAGCCGGCGCCGCTGTGCCAGGAGCCAGCCGCCGAACAGCGGCGACCGGTCGATCTCGAGGCCTTCGAGAAACTCGCCGGCGAACAGCAGCGCCACGGCGCGCAAGCGCTCGCGGCCCAGGGTGCCGATGCCCTCGCGCACGGCCGCGTCGACTTCTCCGACGTCGACGGTGCTGCCGGTCAGGTCGAGGCTGACCGCATCGCCGGAGGTGACGATGCGCCGGTGGCCCGGCTCGTCGAGAACCGAGCGCGCCTTGCTGAGGCACCAGCGCAGCTCGCCGCGCGGATCGCTGGGGACGTCGCCGAACAGCTCGCACAGGTGACTGCGCGTCTGGCCGCGCGAGGCCAGGCAGAGGTAGGCGATCAGCGCACGGACCTTGCGCGAGCTCGGCAACGCGATTGTCTGCCCCTCACGCTCGAGGGTCAGCGACCCGAGCAGGCGCACGCGCAGCGGCGCCGCCTCGCCCGGTTCCACGCCAGTTCCCACGCCGCTTACCACGCCTGCGCCCACGGACGACCCTTACCTTGGCGCCGGTACCAGGCGTGTCACGGTCGCCGGACCAACTGCGGGGGATTGTGGGCGAAGAAGCATGAAACCTCACGTGTTCATCGACGGCAGCCAGGGCACGACCGGCGTGCAGATCTGCGAGCGCCTGCGTCGACGCGACGACATCGCCCTGCTCGAGCTGCCCGAGGCGCGCCGCGAGGACGCGCGCTGGCGCGCCGAAGCGATCAACGACTGCGACATCGCGATCCTCTGTCTGCCCGAAGAGGCTGCGCGCGCCGCCGCGGTTTCAGTCACCAACCCCGCCGTGCGCATCATCGACGCCAGCTCGGCGCACCGCCTCCATCCCGACTGGATCTACGGTTTCGCCGAGCTTGCCCCGGGGCAGCGCGACGCCATTGCCGCGGCGCGCCGCGTCGCCAATCCCGGCTGCTATCCGACCGGCGCGATCGCCCTCGTGCGCCCGCTGGTCGATGCCGGGTTGATGGCGTCCGACCATCCGGTCACCGTCCACGCGATCTCGGGCTACTCCGGGCGCGGCCGTCCCGGCATCGACGAGCACGACGCGAAGCCGTCGAGCAGCCGATCCACGGTGTACGTCTACGGACTGGCGCTCGAGCACAAGCATGTCGCCGAGATCGAGACCTTCTCGCGCCTCGCCCACCGGCCGTTCTTCGTCCCCGCCTACGGCGCGTTCCGGCAGGGCCTCGTGCTGACGATCCCGCTTCACGTGCGACTGCTCGGCGCCGGCGTCGACGCCGCCCGGGTCCACGCCTGCCTGGCATCGCGCTACGCCGGCTTCGACCACGTGGAGGTGACGACGTTCTCGGCGGCGCGCAGCACCGAGCACCTCGACCCGCAGGCGTTGAACGACACCGACCGCATCAGGCTGGGCGTGTTCGGCCATGCTCGTAACGAACAGATCCTCCTCACCGCCGTCCTCGACAACCTGGGCAAGGGCGCCGCCGGCGCGGCCGAGCAGAACCTCGACCTGATGCTGCATGGACCTGATTGAGCGAGAGCCGGAGCTGCGCGCGCTGCACGAGCGGCTGCGCCGGGTCGCCGGCGGCAGCGGGCACACCGTCCTCCTCGGCGGCGAGGCGGGCATCGGCAAGACCAGCCTGCTCCAGGCACTCGCCGCGCAGCGCGGCGAGGCGGCTCTCTGGTGGGGTGCGTGCGACGACCTGCAGACGCCGCATCCGTTGGCGCCGCTGCACGACATCGCCCGCTCCGCCGACGTCTCGTTCCGCGCGGCGCTCGTCGAGGCCGGCAGCCGCGCCGCGCTGTTCGAGGCGGTGCTCGCGGAACTGCAGCGCAGCCGGCGGCCGGTGCTGGTCGTCATCGAAGACGCGCACTGGGCCGACGACGCGACGCTCGACCTGCTGAAGTTCGTCAGCCGTCGCATCGACCGCGCGCCGTGCCTGCTCGTCGTCTCCTTCCGGGACGACCAGATCAGCCCCGGCCATCCGCTGCGCCGGCTTCTCGGCGAGTTGCCGACCGGCCGCTTCACGCGCCTCGACGTGCCGAGGCTGTCGCCCGCCGGGGTCGAGTCGCTCGCCGTGCGGGCGCTTCGCTCGCCGGCCGGCATCCACGCGGCGACGCGCGGCAACCCGCTCTTCGTCACCGAGCTGCTGCGCCACGGCAGCGGCGAGGTTCCGCGGGCCGTCCAGGACCTCGTGCTCGCGCGCTACTCGCACCTCGGCGCCGAGGCGCAGGCGCTCGTCGACCTCGTCTCGGTGGTGCCGACGCGCATCGAGCGCCCGCTGCTCGACCAGCTCCACGGCTTCGACGTCGCGCCCATCGAGCAGTGCCTGAACTCGGGCCTGCTGACGACGACGGCGTCGGGTGGCTTCTGCTTTCGCCACGAGCTCGCGCGAGCCGCCATTGAAGGGTCGCTGTCGATGCCGCACGCGCGCAGCCTGCACGCCGCGGTGCTGCACGCGCTCGAGGGCGATGCCGGCCACGGTGCATCGCTCGCGCGCCTCGTCCATCACGCGACGCGCGCCGGCGACGACGAAGCCGTGCTTCGCCTGGCGCCGGAAGCTGCGCGGCTGGCCGAGCAGCGCGGGGCGCTGCGCGAGGCCGCCGCCCACTACGGCACGGCGCTGCGCCACGTCGCGCGCAGCAAGGGCGGCGAGGACGCGGCGCGCACGGTCCTGTGGCTCGATGGGTATGCGCGCGGCTGCGAGCGCACCACGCAACTCGACGAGCTGATCGCCGCGCGCGTGCGGCTGAGCGAGCTGCAGCGCCGTGCCGGGAATCCGGAAGCCGAAGCGCAGAACCTCATCCAGCTCGCGCTCGCGTACGCGCTCGCATTGCGCCATGCCGACGCGAAGGCGGCGAGCCGTCGCGCCACCGAGCTGCTCGAGGCCTTGCCGGCAGGCGCAGCGCTCGTGGCCGCCTACCGCACCGACGCGACGTTGCTGCTCCTCGATCGGCACGTCGCCGCGTCGATGGAGAGAGCGCAGCAGGCGCTCGAGCTCGCCGAGAGCCTGGGCCTCGCCGACGCGGCACTCGGTGCGTCGGTGTCGCTCGGCACGGCGACCGTTCTCGTCGACCACGCCGCCGGCAGCGCGCGCTTGCGGAGAGCCCTGCAGCAGGCGCTCGCCAAGGGACTGCACAAGGTCGCTTCCCAGATCTACACCAACCTCGGCTCGACGTCGTGCGAAGTCTTCCGGCTCGAGGAATCTCAGCACTTCCTGAGCGCGGGGCTCGCCTTCGCGGCCGAGCACGAGATCGACATCCACCGCAGCTTCTCGGTCGCGTGGCTCGCGCTGTGCGAGGCGTACCGCGGACGCTGGGACGAGGCCATGGCGCACGCGCTCGAGGTGATCCGCCAGCCGGATGCGTGGGTCACGAGCCGGGTGACCGCGCTCGTCGCGGCAGGCCGCGTCCAGGCGCGGCGCGGTGACCCCGGCGCGAGCGAGACGCTCGACGAGGCGCTTGCGCTCGCCGCGTCGGGCGGCGAGATCAGGCACGTCGCGCCGGTGCGCGCGGCGCGCGCCGAAGCCGCCTTCATCGGCGGCGACCGGGCGGCCGCTCGCGAGGAGGCCGAGCACGCGCTGGCCGCGTGCATCGAGCACGAGCACCCGTGGCTGGCCGGAGAGCTCGCGTACTGGATGCAGCGCGGCGGCTGGCCAGGCCCGGTGCCGGCGACGTGCGCCGAGCCGTTCCGCCTGCAGATGACCGGCCGCTGGGCCGACGCCGCGGCGGCCTGGGAGGCGCTCGGCTGCCCGTACGAGCAGGCGCGCGCGCTGTCCGAGGGCGACACCGCGGCACAGCTCGACGCCCTCAAGCGATTCGAGTCGATGGACGCGAGGCCAGCCACCGAGGAACTGCGCCGGGTGCTGCGCGCACGCGGCGCGAGCGTTCCGCGCGGCGCTCGCGCGACGACGCAGGCGAATCCGCACGGGCTGACGGCACGCGAGCTCGAAGTCCTGACCCTGCTGTGCGAGGGGCTGAAGAACGCGGCGATCGCGGAACGGCTGGTGCGCTCGGTGCGCACGGTCGACCACCATCTCGCGGCGATCTACGCCAAGCTCGGCGTCGCATCGCGAACCGAGGCGCTCGCCGCTGCGCTGCAGGCCGGCATCGTCCACCAAGAATGGGCAAGCGGGGAAGTCAATGTAGGCAAGGTCGCCGTGGGCGCGAGGGGACTGGCTGTCTAACCTGACTGCGTGGCCGATATTGGCTGCAGCACTCAGGAACAACCATGAACCGCTACATCGTCGAACGCAGCTTCCCCGGGGGTCTGCGGATCCCGCAAACCGAGCAGGGCGCCCAGGCCTGCATGACCGTCGTCGACAACAACGCCGAAGGCGGCGTCACGTGGGTCCACTCGTACGTGAGCCAGGACCTCGGCAAGACGTTCTGCGTCTACGACGGCCCGAACCCTGAAGCGATCCGGCTTGTCGCCGGCAAGAACAACCAGCCGGTCGGCAACATCACGCCGGTGCGCGTGCTGGACCCGTACTTCTACCGCGCCTGAGCGAGGAGACTTTCATGACGACTCCATTCTCATCGTCCGTCTCTTCGCCGCAGCGCGACCTGTTCCGCGACGCGTCGCCCACGCCGCTTCGCCGCCTGGCGCTCTTCCTCGGCGTGACGATCGCGCTCGTCGGCGGCGGCCTGCTGGTCGCCGAGGGCGCCAGCGCCGCCTACGACGAGGCGGTCGGCCAGACGGTGACGGTCACCGAGAAGGTCGACGTCGCGGCGACGCCGGCGAAGACCTGGGACCGCATCCAGGACTTCATGGCGTGGCCGGCATGGCACCCGGCGTTCGCGAGCACGCAGCTCGTCAAGGGCGACGGCAACGCGAAGGGCTCGATCCGCCTGCTGACGGCCAAGGACGGCGCCCAGTTCACCGAGGAGCTGCTGACGCACGACGCGCAGACCCGCGTCGTCGAATACCGCATCCTCAACTCGCCGGCGCCGGTCACGGGATACGTGTCGACCCTGCAGGTGAAGGAAGCCAAGGCGGGCAGCAGCGTCGTCTGGAGCTCGAGCTTCAAGGTGAAGCCCGGGACCTCGGACGACGACGCGAAGAAGGCGATCGCCGGCATCTACCGGCTCGGTCTCGACAACCTCGCTTCCGTCGTCAGGTAGCGATCCCTTCGCCGGTCTCGGCGCCCTCGCGGCGCCGGGGCCGGCCTTTGCCATGAACGCCCAACTTCTCCCCACGCCCGACCTTCGCGGCGCCTTGTGGTCGCTCTACCTCGTGGCTGCGCTCGTCGTGCCGCTTTATCACCTGCGCCCGATCGTCCGCTACATGCGCGGCAACGCGGGCATCGGCGACGCCTGTCTTCGCACCGAGGCGCTCCAGTGCCTGTGGCGCGTGCCGGCGCTGCTGTTCTCGGTCTTCGTGACGCCATCGCTGCCGCTCTTTCTCTCCATCTTCCTCGACCTGCTCGGGCGGATCGGCCGGATCGTCGCCATGCACGCGTCGGCGCTGCGCTGGCAGGCCGGCCAGGCCGAGCGCAGCCAGGAGCCGGCGCGATGAGCCGGCTGGCCTCGTGCGCGCTCGCGACGGCACCTCCCGCTGCAATCGCGTCGTCAGCGGCGCGCTACCCGACCGAGCTGATCGATGTCTGGCTTTCGCTCGACGGCGAGCGAATGACGCTGCGGCCGATCCTCGCGCAGGACGAGCCGGGCCTGCGCGCGCTGTTCCGGCGCAGTTCGACGGCGGCCCGCGATGTCATCGACAACTTCCCGGAGGTGCTCGAGGGCATCTGCGACATCGACTTCGCATGCCAGGTCGCCGTCGTCATCACCGTCGATCGCGGCGGCTCCCAGCGGATCGTGGCGGAAGCGCGCTATCTCGTCGCCGACAGCGGCGCGAGCGCGGACCTCGCCGTTCTCGTCGAAAAGGCCTGGCAGCGCCAGGGACTGGGTCGGCGTGCGCTCGGTGCGCTCGCCGAGGCGGCGCGGCGATCGGGGTTGCAGTCGCTGCGCTCGACCGTCAGGCGAACCAACGCGCCGATGCTGCTCCTGCTGCATCGCTGCGGCTTCTGTGCGGCAACCTCCGGGCCCGCCGCGACGACGGAGCTCGTGACGATGGCGCGCGACGTCGACGTCGTCGGCTGCGCCAAATAGGCAAGTCGCTCGCGCCGTATGGGCAAGGCTGCCGTGGCCCGGCACGCGATGCGGACCTAACCTGCCTTGGCGGTCGACGAGCCGCTGCCCCAGGAGCTTTTCATGTTGCCCTTTCGATCGATTCCCTTGCGCATCCTCGCCCACGGCCACGGGCTGGTCGCCACCCCACCGGTCGTGGCGCAGAGCGTTGCGCACAGCGTCAGCGTGCGCGAAGAGGTCGAGCTCGGCGTGCCGCCGGCGCGCGCCTGGGACGCCATCCGGGACTACCTCGCGTGGCCCGCGTGGCACCCGGCCTTCGCGAGCACCAGGCTTGTCAGCGGCGATGGCCGGTCCAAGGGTTCGGTGCGCGTGCTCACCGCCAAGGACGGCGCGCAGTTCACGGAGGAGCTGTTGCGGTTCGACGCGGTTCACCACCGCCTGAAGTACCGCATCCTCGAGTCGCCGGCACCCGTCATCGGCTACGAGTCGACGCTCGAGGTCAAGCCGAGCAAGGCCGGCTCGACCGTCGTCTGGAGCTCGCGCTTCCAGGTCCGGGACGGAACGCCCGAAGCGGACGCGAAGAAGGCCATCGTGGGGATCTACCGGCTCGGCCTCGACAACCTCGCGACCGCGATCGAGTGACCGTGTCCATCGCAACGTCCACCACTCCGCTGATGAACACTTTTCGGGCCGCGGCGGGCCTGATCGCCGTCGCCGCGATCGGGTTGTCTTTCGCCGCCTGCGGCGGTGGCGGCTACGAGGCGGGGTCTTCGCCCGCCGGCGTCGTCGGCACGCGCTACGCCGCGACGGTTCTCGTCGTCGACGCGCCGACCGATTCGCCCGGCGCGCGCATCGACGCGAAGCTCGTCAATCCCTGGGACCTCGCCTTCTCGGCGATGTCCGCGGTGTGGGTCACGAACAATGGATCGTCGTCGTCGGCGATCTACGCAGACAGCGACGCGCCGCGACAACTCCTCGTCAGCGCGCCGGTGCGAAGCGCCGCCAGCGCTCGTCCCACCGGCGTTGCGTTCAACAGCGGCAACGGCTTCGCGGTCAGCGAGAACGGACGCACCGGCGTCGCCCGCTTCATCGTCGCCAGCGAAGGCGGCACCCTGTCGGGCTGGGCGCCTGCGCTCGGCACCGAGACGGCGGTGCTCGCCTTCGACGGATCGGCGTCGGGCTCGGCGTACACGGCGCTGGCGATGACGACGGTGCACGGCCTCGACGCGACCCTGCTGGCGGCCGACTTCCGAAACGGCCGCGTCGACCGGTTCGACGTCGACTTCGCGAAGCTCGGCGGCGCCGATCGATTCGTCGACCCGCAACTCCCGGCGGGCTACGCGCCCTACGGCATCCTCGCCAGGAACGATCTGGTCCACATCGCCTACGCGCTGCAGGACGCGCAACGGCGGGCGGCGCAGGCCGGCGCCGGTCGCGGGCTCGTCAACACCTTCGACAGCAGCGGCCGCCTGCTCAAGCGCCTGATCCCCGCGGGCGACGTGCTCGATGCGCCGTGGGGGATGGCCATCGCCCCCGCGAACTTCGGCAGCTTCAGCGGAGCGCTGCTGGTCGCCAACGGCGGCGATGGAACGATCAATGCCTTCGATCCGGAGAGCGGCCGATGGCTCGGCACGTTGACGCAGCCGAACGACGCCGTGCTGGTGATCGACGGGCTGCATCGGATCGCCTTCGGCAACGGCGCCGGCGGCCTGCCGACCCACGCGCTGTTCTTCGCCGCGGGCCCGGACGGCGGGCGCCACGGCACGCTGGGCCGCATCGACGCGCAGTGAACATTTCCCAACGCGCGGCACGTTCTGCCGCAACCCTCGACTGAATCCAGGACCATGAAACTCTCCGCTCTCCAACCAAGACAACGACGCATCGCCTCGCTCTCGGTCGCCCTCGCGATCGCGGCGGCCTGCTCGACGACGCCGGCGCTCGCCGCGCCCTTCATCGACGCACAAGGCGACTTCCTGCCGAGCTACGCCGGCCCGAAGGACCCCGACCTCGACGTCCGCTTCGCCGACGTGATCATCGATCCGCAGGCCGGCACGGCGACGTTCTTCGGCATCCTCGCCGGTCCGATCGACAAGGCGTCCGGCAAGTTCTACGTCTTCGGCGTCGACCGCGGCCGCGGCGAGGCGGGCCGCGACCTGGTCTTCGAAGGCGCCGCCGGCGGCGAGCCCAAGATCGGCCACGGCGTGCGCTGGGACGCGGCGATCGGTCTCCTCGCCAACGGAACGGCGGTGTTCTTCGACGCGCTCAACCCCGGCGTCGTGCCGCTGCCGAACGTGGCGGTGCGCGTCGCCGGCAGCGAGATCTCGGCGACCGTGCCGCTCTCGCTGCTCCCGTCGCAGGGCTTCAGCTACAAGGACTACACGTTCAACCTGTGGCCGCGCTCGCAGGTCTCGCTCGCCAACACGACGGTCGCCGACTTCGCACCCGACAATTCGAGCGCTCGCGTCAGCATCGTCGGCAAGCGGACGGCGTTCGCCATGTCGAGGTCGGGCAAGGCGGAGAGCGCGCGTTGCATCGCCCAGGCCAGCGCCGACGTCACCATCCACTCGCTCGGCTCCGTCGAGGTGATGGAGGTGTCGCTGCACGGACTGCCCGCCCAGAGCACGTTCAATCTGTTCGCGCTCCAGCTTGCCAACGCGCCGTTCGGGCTCGGCTCGTATCTCGGAGACATCGAGACCAACAAGCAGGGTCAGGGCCATCAGCGCTTCGTCGGCCGGTTCAGCCAGGAGACCTTCACGGTCGCACCGGGCAGCGGCATCGCTCCGAGCGTCCACTCCAACGCCTTCCCCGATGCGCAGCTCAATCCGCCCACCGGACCCGTCCACCAATACCACCTCGGGCTGTGGTTCAACACGCCCGCGGATGCGGTGAAAGCGGGATGCCCGGGCGACGTGACGCCATTCAGCGGCGAGCACACCGCCGGGATACAGGCGTTGAGCACGCGCAGCTTTGCCGACCTGCAAGGCCCCCTCAGGGCTATCACGCCCTGATCGGCTGGAGCCCCCACCCTGAAGCAGGAGTCGCCATGACGCGCTCTCTCATCGCGCCGTCATGGCGCCCATTCGCACTGCTGATGGCTCGCGCTTTCGCTGAGCTCTCCTTCTGGACGCCGGCCGCGTCGCGGCGGCGCCTCGGGCGGGCGACGCGGCTCAGCCTGCAGGCGCTCGACGCACGCACGCTGCACGACCTCGGCATCGACCCGGGCGAGATCCCATTCCTTGCGGCCGGGGTCGGCGCGGGCAGGATCTTCAGCCTCGCCGAACGCAGCAGGTAGCCCCCATCGAGCCCTGAGGAGTCGTCCATGTCGTTTCGTCTCGCCGGGGGCTGCCTTTGCTCGACGGTTCGCTTCCGGGCTTCACAGCGCCCGGCGCGGACGCTCGCATGTCACTGCACCTTCTGCCAGCGCCTGACAGGGTCCGCCTTCTATGTCGAGTCGATCTTCCCGACAGGGGCAGTTGCGTTCGAGGGCGGAGAGATCAAGACCTACCAGCACGTGTCGGACACGAGCGGCAGGACGGTCACTGTCGAGTTCTGCGCGCGCTGTGGAACGACCCTTGGCCTAACCTTCGAGCGCTGGCCGCAAATCCGGGCCATCTCGCGAAGTTGCTTCGACGAGCCGAGCGAAGTTGCCATCGATGCGCACATCTGGACCCGGTCCGCACAGACGGGCGTCGCACTCCCCTCGGGTGTCGACTGCTACGCTGAGTCTCCCTACATGCCGAACGGCGAAGCCGAGGTTCCGATACGGCACCGAGGGCCGTTCATGGTCGGCGCTGCGGGTGATGCTTAGCTCGTCGCTTGGCAAAGTCCGGACGGTTGCTGCCAACGGAGTGTGTCGATCGCATTCTCGAAGTTGTCGGAATGCTGCGTCTGGGTGGCGAGCGGTTGATGCTCAACCGGCCGCACCGGGCGTGACGCGCCAGACCGCGTTGCCGACATCGTCTGCCACGATCAGCGCGCCGTCCTTGTCGACGGCGACGCCGACAGGGCGGCCGCGTGCGCCGTCGCCGGTCATGAAGCCGGTGACGAAGTCCATCGGCTGTCCGACCGGCTTGCCATTCTCGAAGCGGATGAAGACGACCTTGTAGCCGTTGCGCTCGGGCCGGTTCCAGCTTCCGTGCTCGCCGACGAACGCGCCGCCTCGAAACTGCGGCGGGAACGCGCTGCCCGTGTAGAACGCCAGGCCGAGCGGCGCGACGTGCGAGCTGAGGCCGTAGTCCGGCTTGATCGCCGCCTTCACCAGCTCGGGCCGCTGCGGGCGGACGCGCGCGTCCTGGTGCTGTCCCCAGTAGCTGTACGGCCAACCGTAGAAGGCGCCGCGCTTGACCGAGGTCATGTAGTCCGGCACGAGATCGGGTCCGAGCTCGTCGCGCTCGTTGACGACGGTCCACAGGACGTCGCTGCCCGGATAGAACGTCAGGCCGTTCGGGTTGCGCAGGCCGCTGGCGAACACATCGAAGGCGCCGGTCTT
>DATIDZ010000499.1:0-3851 GCA_035456045.1 Caldimonas sp. | reverse complement strand
GTTCTTGTAGTGCGGATTGAGGATCACCGCATGGCGTGCCCAGACCTCGTCGGCGGCAAGCGCGAGGAAGGCGCCACCCGCGCCGGCGTTGCCCCGCATCGCCGCGACGATCAGCGTGCCGGTCGCCTCGATGAGCGTCTTCACGACGTCGTTCATCGCTTCGATGTTGCGCATCGACTCGTCGGCCGGGCTGTCGGCGGCCTCGATGACGTGGAGGTGGATGCCGTTGGACCAGAAGTCCGCGCCGCCGAGGAGCACCAGCACCGCGGGCCGGCGTGCCAGCGCGGCGCGCAACGCCGCGTTCAGCCGCTGGCATGGGGCCGTGCTCATCGCGCCGTTGTAGAAGTCGAAGTGGAGGAAGGCGACGCGACCTTCGGACTCGTGCCGGATCTCGCACCCCGCCGGGTCGCCGGTCGACACGTCGGGATCGTGCGATCGATCCGGCAGGGGTGCGCTCTCGTGCGGGAACGCGATCGTCGCCGGCAGCTTGAAGTCGCGATCTCCGTCGAGCCGCCGCGCCTGGCCGATCCAGACCGCGCCGTCGACGGTGGCTCGCAACAGCGCCTCGTTGCGCCGCGCGATGACCGTGCCTGGCTCGGCGTGCTCGCTGCGCGTCGCGGCATGCGCGTCGTAGAGGTGGCACGGCGTGCCGAAGAGCGAATCGAGCACGCCGGGCGAGCCGTCGGCGGCGCGGATGCGCGTCACGATCGAGCGCGTGTCGTCGCGGCGCCAGTCGATGCGGCGATCGGCTTGCCGCATCGACGCATGCCAGCGGCCCGGCCTCGCGGCCCGCGCGTCGGGCCCGGGCGGGCCGCCTCCCTCCGCGAACCGCCGGACGGCGCGAAGCACCGCCCGCGACGCGGCCTCGGTGACTTCGTGGCGATACAGGCACGACTTGGTGGCGTCGTCGCGCATCGCGAACGCCTCGCTCGCCCAGACCGGGCCGGCGTCGAATTCCGCGTTCGCCTGCAGCACGGTGACCCCCCACTCGCGCCGGCCCTCGACGATCGCCCAGTCGAGCGCCGACGGTCCGCGGTCGCCGACGATGCCGGGATGCACGACGAGGCAAACGACGCGGCGCCAGACCGCCTCCGGAATGGCGCGCTGCAGGAACGGGGCGATGACGAGATCCGGACGGTACAGGTCGACCGCCTCGATCGTCACGGCATCGGCGATGTCGAGCTCGATCGACACCTCGTGTCCGAGCGCGGTCAGCGCCAGCCAGAGGCGCTGCGCCAGGCTGTTGAAGCTGCGCGTGAGAAAAAGGATGCGCATCGTCTCGCTCAGCAGATGCGCGGCAGCTGGTCACCGGCGAGCCAGTCGACGATGCGGCGGCCGCCGAACCGGGTGCGCATCTGCACGAAGCAGTGCGGATCGGTGCCGACCTCGCCGATCAGGGCTGCATGAGCCGCGAGCGGATGCGAGCGCATCGTCGCGAGCAGCCGCTCGGCGTGCTCGGCCGGCACGATCGCCATCAGCTTGCCTTCGTTGGCGACGTAGAGCGGGTCGAGGCCCAGGAACTCGCACGCCGCCTCGACCTGCGGCCGCACCGGGATCGCCGCCTCGTCGATCGTCATGCCGACGCCCGATTGGGCGGCGATCTCGTTGAGCGTCGTCGCGACGCCGCCGCGGGTCGGGTCGCGCAGCACGCGGATCTCGGGCACGGCCTCGACCATCGCCGCGACGAGGCCGTGCAACGCAGCGGTGTCGGAGACGAGGTCGGTGCCGAAGGCGAGCGACTCGCGCTTCGACATCACCGCCATGCCGTGGTCGCCGACCGTTCCCGAGAGAAGGATGCGGTCGCCCGGCCGGGCACGATCGCCCGAGATCTCGAGGCCGGCCGGCACGACGCCGACGCCGGTCGTCGTGATGAAGACGCCGTCGCCCTTGCCGCGCTCGACGACCTTGGTGTCGCCGGTGACGATCGGCACGCCGGCCGAGCGCGCGGCGCGCGCCATCGACTCGACGATGCGCTGCAGGTCGGCGAGCGGGAAGCCTTCCTCGAGGATGAAGCCGGCCGCCAGCCAGAGCGGGCGCGCGCCCGACATCGCGACGTCGTTGATCGTGCCGTGCACCGACAGGCAGCCGATGTCGCCGCCGGGGAAAAAGAGCGGCGAGACGACGTGGCAGTCGGTCGCGACGACGATGCGGCCGTCGGGCCGCGGCAGCAGCGCGCCGTCGTTGCGCTGGCCGAGCCACTCGTTGTCGAACGCCGCGGCGAACAGCTGCTCGACGAGCTGCGCCATGGCCCGGCCGCCGGAGCCGTGCGAGAGGTCGACGTGGCCGTGACGGATGTCGAGCGGCCGCACGTAGCCGGCGCGAACGTTGCCGCTCATGCCGCCACCACCGGGATCTCGCGGAAGCGTCCGTAGCTGTAGTAGGCCGCGCACGCGCCCTCCGACGACACCATGCACGAGCCGATCGGCGTCTCGGGCGTGCAGACGGTGCCGAACACCTTGCACTCGCGCGGGTGCTTCACGCCGCGCAGGATGGCACCGCACTCGCACGCCTTGTTGTCGGCGACCGAGCGCGTCTCGAGCGAGAACTTCGTCTCCGCGTCGAAGGCGGCGTAGCCGCTGCGGATGCGCAGGGCGCTGTACGGCACCTCGCCCAGGCCGCGCCATTCGAACGACCGGCGCAGCTCGAAGACGTCGGAGACGACGCCCTGCGCCTTGAGGTTGCCCTCGCGGCTCACGGCGCGCGCGAACTCGTTCTCGACTTCGGCCCGCCCGTCGTTGATCTGCCGCACGAGCATGCGGATCGCCTGCATGACGTCGAGCGGCTCGAACCCGGCGATGACGACCGGCTTGCGGTATTCCTCGGCGAAGAACTCGTAGGGTCGGCTGCCGATGATCGTCGACACGTGCGCCGGCCCGATGAAACCGTCGAGCGGCAGCGTGCCGAGCTCGCGCACCTCGGGCGACTCGAGGATGTGCGTGATGGCCGCCGGCGTCAGCACGTGGTTGCAGAGCACGCTGAAGTTGCTCAGCTTGCGCCGCGCTGCCTCCTGGATGACGAGCGCGGTGGGCGGCGTGGTGGTCTCGAATCCGATCGCGAAGAAGACGACTTCGCGGGCCGGGTTCGCCTCGGCGATCGCCAGCGCATCGGCAGGCGAATACACCATGCGCACGTCGCCGCCGCGCGCCTTCGCCTTCAGCAGCGAGAGGTTGTTCGAGGCGGGAACGCGCAGGCAGTCGCCGTAGGTGGCGACGATCGCCCGCGTGTCGAGCGCGAGGCGGATCGCGAGGTCGACGCGTCCGATCGGCAGCACGCACACCGGGCAGCCGGGACCGTGGATCATTCGTACCGCCGGCGGCAGCAGGTCGGCGACGCCGTAGCGCGAGATCGCGTGCGTGTGGCCGCCGCAGAACTCCATCAGGTTGTACGTCCGGCGGCTGTCGACCTCGGCGGCGATGCCGTCGGCGATCCGGCGGGCGATCGCGCCGTCGCGGAATTCGTCGATGTACTTCACGCGGCGCCTTCCGCGGCGCCTGCCGGCAGCGCCGAGAACAGGGCGAGGGTGCGCTCGGCCTCGGCGGGATCGAGCCGCGACAGCGCGTAGCCGACGTGGAGGATGACGAAGTCGCCGACGACGACGCCATCGACCAGCGCGAGCGAGATCTCCTTGCGGATGCCGCCGAGGTCGACGACCGCCTGGTCGCCGTCGCGCAGCTCGACCACCCGCACCGGAATTGCGAGGCACATGGTCAGCGCTCCTCGCCGTGCTGGCAGATCGCCACCCACGCCTGCCCGAGCGCGATGCCGCCGTCGTTCGGCGGCGCCTGCCGCGCCTCGAGGACCCGCAGATCGAGCGCGGCCAGGCGATCGACGAGCAGGCCGCTCAGCATCGC
>DATIDZ010000498.1:0-3108 GCA_035456045.1 Caldimonas sp. | reverse complement strand
TGGCGCCGGCAGGGGGCCGGCGCCGTGCCGGCGGCAGGTCCGGGCGCTCGGCACGCGCCGGGCCGCGCCAGCCATCACAATCGTCTCCGTCCCTCGGACCCTCTTCACGATGATCGACCTCAGCACCCTCGGCAGCCTCGGCATGACGGAGATCGTCCGCTTGCAGAACCAGCTCCAGAACGAGCTGCGGCGCCGCTTCGAGCGCTCGCTGCTGATGGCGTTCTCCGACATCGTCGGCTCGACGCCGTATTTCGCCCGCTTCGGCGATGCGGTCGGCCGCCAGTTGCACCAGCTGCACTTCGACCTGCTCGGCCAGGCCGCCACGGAGGCGCAGGGACGCATCGTCGATGCCGTCGGCGACGGCGTGTTCTGCGTCTTTCCCGGCGCCGACGCCGGCGTGCGCGGCATCGTCGCGTTCCAGCAGGCGATGGCGCGCGAGAACGCGGCGCGGGCGCGCGAGCATCAGCTGTCGGTGCGGATCGGCCTGCACTGGGGGTCGGTGCTGACCGACGGCACGCTGGTGACCGGCGACTCGGTGCACGTCGCTGCGCGGGTGGCACGCGCCGCCGAGCCCGGCGGGGTGTGCCTCACGCGCCAGGTGTTCCTCGAGTTCGGGCCCGAGCTGCGCCTGCACTGCCATCCGATCGGCACGCGCGAGCTGAAGGGCCTGACCCAGCCGTTCGACCTCCTCGAGCTCGACTGGCGCGACCCCTCGGCGTTCCCGCGCCGCGTGCTGATCGAGGAGACCGAGCAGCAGATCGCGCTGCCGCAGCAGGACATCGTCAGCTTCGGGCGCCTGCACGAGCCCGACGGCGCGCGCGCCAACGACATCGTGCTGCTGCATCCCGATCCCGTTCGATCGCGCCAGATCAGCCGCTGGCACTTCGAGCTGCGCCGCGCGCCCGACGGCCTGCGCTTGCGCACGCTCTCGGACGGCATCACCACGATCGACGGACAGGCGGTCGGCAAGGGCGTCGACGTGCCCGTGCGCAGCGGCACGCGGATCGGCGTCGCCAACACGCTGACGCTGCGCCTGGCCGGGCCGGTGCGCACCGGCATCGACGACGAAGACAGCCGCACGATGGTGATCAACCCCGACTCGGTGGGCTGACCGCCTGTCGGCGCGCGCCTGCCGTCCGGTGGCAGGATTTGTCAGGTTCGGCAGGGTACGGTCCTTGCCTTCTCGTGCTGATGGGCCATCCCGGGATCAGATCCAAGTCGCCGACGGAGTGCTTCGCCTGGCACTACGCGTTCTTCGCGCGCCTGGCCAATCGCAAGGCGCCGGGCTCGGCCGCGCAGCTGCTGCACCTGACGCAGGCGGTACACGCCTTTCGAGGCCACCTCGACCCGATCCGTGTCGCCGACGAGGTGCTGCTCACCTGGCCCTTCGATGTGCCGGAATCGGGCGACTGAGGCGATCGACTGACGAGAAGCGGTCGCTCGCGACCCGCGCGCGCGGCCGATCGCGGCGGCTCTCACAATCGAGGCCATGAACGCACCGCTTCCTCCCTTCGAAGTCCTGCCGCGGGACCTTTCGGCCTACCGCGCCGGCAATACCGGCATCGATTACGTCCATCGCTTCGAATCGGGCCGGCCGGGGCCGCACGTGATGGTCAACGCGCTGACGCACGGCAACGAGTTCTGCGGCATGGTCGCCGTGTGCCACCTGCTCGACAGCGGCGTGCGCCCGAAGGTCGGCACGCTGACCCTGAGCTTCGCCAACGTCGCCGCGTACGAGACCTTCGATCCCGCCCGGCCCTTCGACAGCCGCCTCATCACGCACAACCTCAACCGCATCTGGTCCCCGGCCTGGCTCGATGGTGGCGACGACAGCGTCGAGCTGCGCCGCGCCCGCGAGATGCGACCCGCGGTGGCGGCGGCGGACCACATCCTCGACATCCACTCGACGAGCCAGGACGTCGTGCCGTTCTGGGTCTATCCGGCCTTCGAGCGCAACGCCGCGGTGGCGAGCGCGCTGCCGCAGCCGGCGGTGCACCTCGTGATGCCGGCCGGCCTCGGCTCGGGAACGCCGCTGATCCAGCACGGTGCCCACGGCAAGCCGGAGGGCGCGGGCGCTGCGCTGGTCGTCGAGTGCGGCCAGCACTTCAAGCGGGCCAGCGCCGAGCTCGCAATCGAGGTCGCGACGAATTTCCTCGCCCGCTTCGGCCTCGTCGATCGCGAGCTGCCGCGCCCAACCGCGCCGCCGCGCCGCTTCCAGCTGCTGCGCACGCACGTCATCCAGAACGAGAGCTTCGCCTTCGCGCGGCCGGTGATCGGCTTCGAGACCTTCGCCGAGGGCGAGCTGATCGCCACCGACGGCGCGCTCGAGATCCGCGCGCCGTGCGACGACTGCACGGTCTTCATGCCGGCGCGCCAGGCGATCGTCGGCCGCGAAGGCGTCTACCTGACCAAGCCGATGGCGTGAGCGCCGCGTCGCACCGGTCGGCGCGCCGACCGGTCAGCGTGCGCTGCGCGCCGCGTCGTTGACGAGCCCTTCGGTCCAGCGGGTCGTTCGCAGCGCGCGCGCTTCCGCCGGCAGGGAGTCGAGCAGCGACTTGGCCTCGCCGAGCAGCGCCTTGGCTCGCACCGGATCGACGGCCGCCGACGCGACCAGCGCCTGCCCGAGGTCGACCTTGTGCATCTGGTCGTCAGTGCCGAGGGCGTGAAGCTCGCGCTCGAAAGCGAGGGCCTTGGCGGCGAGCGGACGGGCCTCGTCGACGCGGCCGAGGCGAGCCAGGACGAGGGCCGACAGCGCCTGGTCGACGCCTTGGTCGCGCCGCACCTCGAGGCTGTCCGCCGTCAGGTTGCTCCGCGCCGCGGCGAGCCATTGAACGTGCCGTTCGGCGGCGGCGAGATCGTTGCCCTCGAGCTCGATGCGCACCATGCCTGCATGCAGGCGGCGCAGGATGCCGGCCCACGTCTGGCGGCGGCTCGGCTCGGCGCCGGGATCGACCTGCAGGAGCGACTCGCGCGCGCCCTTGGCGGCTCGGCGCGCGGCGGCCGGGTCGCCCCGCGCCACTGCGTATTCCATCTGAGTGACGGGCGCAACGCGCGACCACAAACGGCGCTCGTAGGAATTGGCGGGGAACGTCTGCACCCAGCTGTCCA
>DATIDZ010000497.1:0-12616 GCA_035456045.1 Caldimonas sp. | reverse complement strand
GCGCGACAGCGCCGACGCGGGCGGCGGCGCGACGCTGTTCGGCATCGACGTCGCCGAGCACGGCTTCACGCGCGTGCGCACCGCCTGATCGCGCGATCGCTTCCGCCCTTTCGCTTTTTCAAGCCTATCGAGGAGTCCATGGACACCGTCGTCAGCCCTCCGATCAGCAGGCGCCCGGCCACGGCGCCGACAGCGCCGATGACGAAGAACGTGCTCACGCTGCGCGAGCACATCGTCGAGATCATCAGCGACTCGGGCGAAGGCGCGCAGCGCTGCGGCCAGTCGCTAGGCGCGATCGCGGCGCGCACCGGCAACGGCATCTGGACGACCGAGATCATCCCGGCCGAGATCCGGCCGCCGGCGCGCAGCGTCGCGGGCGCGAGCGGCAACCGGATCCGCATCGGCGCCGGGCCGATCACCAACGGCGGCGACGAGACCGATCTCGTCGTCGCCTTCAACGAGCAGGTGCTGCTCGGCCGGGTACGCGCGAAGGAGCTCAAGCCCGGCTGCATCATCCTCCTCGAGAACATGTGGCGAACGCACGCCGACGCGCAGATCGCCGCGTCGTACGCCGAGGCGCACGACAAGCTCGTCGCCGCCGGCTACCGGGTCATCGAGATCCCGATGGAGCAGGAGTGCAAGAGGCTGGTCGCCGATGCCAAGCGCGGCAAGAACATGTTCGTGCTCGGCATCCTCTGCCAGCTCTACAGCCTCGACCTGCAGATCGCGCGCGAGCAGATCGCGCTCACCTTCGGCAAGAAGGACGAGTCGGTCATCCGCACCAACGTCATGCTGCTCGGCGCCGGCCACGCCTGGGCGGCGACGCACCTGGACTTCGGCTTCCGCATTCCCGCCGAGCGCGTCACCGTCCCGCAGCTCGTCATCAACGGCAACACCGCGCTCGCGCTCGGCGTCATGGCGTCGGGGATGGAGATCTGCGCGATGTACCCGATCACGCCGGCCACCTCGGCGTCGCACTACCTGAGCGAGGTATTCGAGAAGGTCGGCGGGCTCGTGCACCAGGCCGAGGACGAGATCGCCGCCTGCGCGTTCGCCGTCGGCGCTTCGTACGCCGGCCAGTGCGCGGTGACGATCACCTCGGGTCCCGGCTATTCGCTCAAGCAGGAGGCGATCGGTCTCGCCGTCATGGGCGAGATCCCGCTCGTCGTCGTCAACGTCCAGCGCGGCGGCCCGAGCACCGGCCAGCCGACCAAGGCCGAGCAGGGCGACCTCATGACGGCGATCTTCGGCAGCCACGGCGACGCGCCCAAGATCGTCATGGCGCCGAGCACGATCGAGGACTGCTTCTATTCGATGATCACCGCGCGCCGCCTCGCCGAGACCTTCCGCATGGTCGTCGTCGTGCTCACCGACGGCGGCCTCGCCACCTCGCAGCAGCCGTTCGCGCGGCCGGAGTTCAGCGAATCGTGGCTCGCGCCGCCGATCGACCAGAGCCCGGTGCCCGCAGGCGCGCGGCCGTACGACTGGGACGCGATGACGGGCCTCTCGCCGCGCTTCATCCCCGGCCAGCCGGGCGGCATGCACACGCTGACCGGCCTGGCGCACGACCGCGACAGCCACGTCGCCTACGACCCCGAGATCAACGAGGAGAGCATCCGCGCGCGCAGCCTCAAGCTGGCGGCGCTGCAGACCACGCTGAAGCCGCCGCCGATCTTCGGCGACGACGAGGGCGATCTGCTGGTCATCGGCTGGGGCAGCACCAAGGGAGCGATCGAGGAAGCGGTCCAGGCGCTGCGCGACGAAGGCCGCAAGGTCTCGTCGATGCACCTGCAGTTCCTGCAGCCGCTGCAGGGCGGTATCGGCGCGGCGATGCGGCGCTTCCGGAGCGTCATGACGGTCGAGGCGAACTGGAGCGACCGGCCGGAAGACCCGCTGATCGACGACGACAACCGGCGCTACGCCGCCGTCGCGACGTTGCTGCGCGCGCGCTACCTGGTCGACGTCGACTGCTGGAGCGAAGTGCGCGGCCAGCCGATCAAGCCCGGCACGCTGAAGCGCGTGCTCGCCGCCAGGCTCGAGGCGATGGCGGCATCCGTGGGGAGCGCGACATGAACAGGATGACCGCCACCGAATGCCTGCTCGAGATGTGCGAGGAGCACCTCGAGCTCGAGGACTACCAGAGCGGCGTTCCGCGCTGGTGCACCGGCTGCGGCGACAACGCCATCCTCGCCGCCGTGCAGCGGCTCTGCCGCGACGAAGGCCTGCGCCCGGAGAAGACGGTGTTCGTCTCGGGGATCGGCTGCTCGAGCCGCTTCCCGCACTACATGAAGACGTACGGCTTCCACGGCATCCACGGCCGTGCGCTGCCGGTCGCCGAGGGCGTGAAGATGTCGCGCCCGGACCTCGACGTGTTCGTCAACACCGGCGACGGCGACTGCTGCAGCATCGGCGCGGCGCACTGGATCCACGCCCTTCGCTACAACATGAACCTGACGGTCTTCCTGCACGACAACCAGATCTACGGGTTGACCAAGATGCAAGCGTCGCCGACCTCGCCGATCGGCACCAAGAGCAACACGACGCCGCGCGGCAGCGTGCTCGAGGCGCTGAATCCGCTGACGGTGACGCTCGGCGTGCAGAACGTCTCGTTCGTCGCGCAGGCGGTCGACTGGGTTCCCGAGCTGCTCTACGACATCGTCAAGGCCGCCTACCACCATCGCGGCTTGTCGTTCGTGCGAATCGTCCAGCGCTGCCCCGAATGGATGCCCAAGCTCCACGACCCGTGGCTGCACGACCCGAACCGCGTCCAGGTGCTGCACCACGAGCGCGGCCTGCGGGTCAGCGCCGCGCTCGGCCGGGTCTACCGCAACCAGCTCGAGCACGATCCGCTCGACCTCGACGCGGCGCGTCGGATCGCCGGCGGCCACGATGCGATCCCCGTCGGCATCCTCTACCACGACCCCGAGGTCCCGTGCTACGAGGACTTCAAGCGCAGCACGTTGCTGCGCACGCCGGCACTGATCCGCTCGGGCGTGCAGGCGCAGTTCGACAAGTTCACCGTCTGGCCGAAGGCGGCCGAGACGGCGTCCGCCGCAGAGGCCACATGACATGGACGCCCACGCCACCCACTCCGATCGAGTCGCGTTCTATCTCACCGGACGCCGCGCCGAAGGCCTGCGCGACGTGGGCGCGCTGCGGCCCGCGCTGCAGGCGCGCTACCGCGACCTGAGCTCGCTGCGCCACGACTTCCCGCTCGTCCTCGCGGAGACGGGCGACGCCGCCGCGCCGTCGCTCAAGGCGCTGGTCGATGCGGCGCTCGCCGGCGTCGCCAAGGGTGCCGACGCCGAGCGCACGCGGCGCCAGGTGCTGCGCGTCGAGCAGGAAGTTCGCGTGCTGCTCCAGCAGGGCGCCGAGGGCACCCTCGGCAAGCTCTGGAACGACGCGGTCGAGCGCCTCGCTCCCGGTCGCGACGCGTCCTTCGGCGAGGCGGCGCGTCGCGTGCGCGCCGCGATCGCGGTCGACGGGCCGCTCCTGCGCTGCGACGCGTCGCTGCCCGAGCGCTTGCTGCAGCACGTCTGGCAGCGCGAGCAGCAACGCGATCTCGCGGCGCTGCGCGAACGGCTCGTGCGCCTGATCCAGCAGCTCTCCGACATCCTGCGCGCCGACTTCGAGCGGTCCGGCGCGGCGCGCGATGCGAAGCGGCTCAAGGCCTCGGTCGGCAGCGGCCACGGCGACCTGTTCGACTTCGATGCCATGTCGCGCGTGCTCGCGCGCGGGGCTCCCCCCGAGCCGATGCCGGAGGCAAGGCGCGAGCGGATCCGTCGCCTGCTCGGCGTGCTCGACGCGCAGCCGTTCGTCGCCCTTCCCGACGAGAAGGCCGCGCGCGCCGTCGGCCATGCCGCCTACGGCTACCGGTTCGACAGCTGCTCGGCGGCGCTGGCCGCGTGGCACGAGCGGCTGCCCAAGCTGGTCGAAGTCGCCCGCGCGATCGAGGTCGCCGAGCTCGAGATCGACGGCCGCTACCAGCCCGACCGGCACGACGCGCTGTTCGCCTCCTACGGCACCAACGGCCTCGAGGCCGACATGCTGAGGCGCTTCCCCGACGTCCTCGTGTGCCTCGACGGCACCACGCTCGATGCGGGCGAGCAGGCGCGCCTGATGGAGATCCTCGCCGGCGAGCTGCCGATCAAGGTGCTCTACCGCGTTGACGACCTCCTCGCCTCGCCCGACGAAGCGGCCGCGCCGACGAGCCCGGGGCTGCGCTGCCGCCAGATCGCGCACATGGCGATGGGCCTGAACCAGGTCTACGTCGTGCACGCGGCCGCATCGCACCTGCCGCGCTGCGGCGAGCGCATCGCCGGCGCGATGCGATTCGCCGGGCCGGCGCTCTTCTGCGTCTATTCGGGCGCGAGCGCTGCCGCGGGCCCCTCGACGTACCTGGCGGCGGCGGCGGCGATGGAGTCGCGCGCGTTCCCGGCGTTCGCGTACGACCCGTCGGGCGGCCCCGACTGGGCGTCGCGCTTCAGCCTCGACGACAACCCGCAGCCGGAGCTCGACTGGCCGATCCACCGCTTCGAGTACGAAGACGCGCGCCACCAGCGCGTGAGCATCGACCTGGCGTTCACCTTCGTCGACTTCGTCGCCGGCGATGCACGCTTCGCCCGGCACCTGGCGCGTCTGACCGCCGGTGCGGACGAGAGCGATCTCGCGCCGATCGACGAGATCCTGGTCCGCGCGCCGGGGCGGCTGCCGGAGCGCATCCCCTGCGTTCGCATGATCGACGAGCGCGACCGCCTGCACACGGTCCTCGTCGACGAGCAGCTCATGCGCAAGGCGCAGCGCTCGCGCGAGATGTGGCACAGCCTCCAGGAGCTCGGCGGCGTGCACAACTCGCACGCGAATCGCCTGCTCGAACGGGAGCGTGCCGCCTGGGAGGCCTCGCACGCCGCGGCGTCCGCGGTCCCGGCACCGGGTCCGGCGGCGACGCAGGCGCAGGCGGCAGCGACGTCGCTGCTCGCCGAGGCGGCGGCGGAGCCGGAGGCCGCGGCGCCGTCGCGCGACGACGCCTACATCGAGACGGTGCGCTGCTCGACGTGCAACGAGTGCACGCAGATCAACCCGAAGATGTTCGCCTACGACGCCAACAAGCAGGCCTACATCGCCGACCTGAACGCGGGCACCTACGCGCAGCTCGTCGAAGCGGCCGAGAGCTGCCAGGTGTCGGTGATTCACCCGGGCAAGCCGCGCAACGACAACGAGCCGGGGCTCGCCGAGCTGCTGGTTCGCGCCGAGCCGTTCCGCTGAGCGAGGCGGGCGCCAGGCGCTAACCTAGCGCCCCCTCCTCCTCGCTCGCGCCGAACGATGCCGCCCGCCTTCGCCTCACGTCACCTTCTCGGCATCGCGCTCGCGGCGATCGTGGCCGCGTGCTCCTCTGCGTCCGACGCGCGCGCGCAGCCTGTTTCGCAGCAAGGCGCGCCGTCGCCTTACGCGGGGCCCCTGTTCGACGCCCACCTGCACTACAACGACGAAGCGGCCGCGCGCTTCCCGATCGACGACGTACTCGGCCGCATGCAGAGAAGCGGCGTGCGCGCGGTGGTCGCGAACAGCCGCCCGAACGACGGCACGAAGGCGCTCGCCGCGGCGCGCGAGGCGACGCGCCGGGCAGGCGTCAGCGTCGTGCCTTTCGTCCGCCTGTACCGCAACCGCGCCGACTACACCGGCTGGCACGCCGATGCAAGCATCGTCGAGATGGTCCAGCGCGAGCTGGCGGCCGGCACGGCGGCCGGCCCCTACCGCGGCCTCGGCGAGTTCCACCTCTACGACAGCGCCAACGCCGACGGCCCCACCGCACGACGGCTCATGCAGCTGGCAGAGGAACGCGGCCTGGTCGTGCTCGCGCACGTCGACGACGTCGCGATCGAAAAGCTGTTCGCGCACGCGCCGAAAGCGCGGCTGATCTGGGCCCACACCGGCATCGGCGGCGTGCCGATCGAGCGCGTTCGCGCGCTCCTGCAGCGCCACCCCACGCTGCTCGGCGAGCTCTCGTACCGGCCCGGCCTCATCGCGGGCAACGGCGCGCTCAGCCCCGAATGGCGCACGCTTCTCCTCGACATGCCGGAGCGCTTCCTGGTCGGGTCGGACACGTGGATCAACGCGCGCTGGGACGACTACGAAGCGCTGATGGCCGAGGCGCGGCGCTGGCTCGGCGACCTGCCGCCCGCGGTCGCCCGGCGCATCGGCTGGGAGAACGGCGCCGCGCTGTTCGGCCTGCCGGCGCCCTGAAGCGTCCGCGGGGCCGCGGCGCAGCGGCAGCGAGCCGCTAGCCGCCGGCCGGCTCGATCTTGACGACGTCGGAGGTCGCCAGCAACGCGTCGTACGACGTGTCGGTGAACGGCCGCGACATCTCGAACACGTTCAGCGGGTCCTGCTTGAGCTTGCGCTCCGGCAGCTTCGCCGGCGGCGCGCCGGTCGGCCGCGCCACGGGCTTGGCCGTCGGCTTCGCGGCCGCCATGGTGGGCCGCGACATCGTCGGCACCGCCTCGTGCAGCTTGACGAGATTGCGCGCCTTGGTCAGCTCGCCTTCCTTGGCGTTCAGCTGGGCGATCATCGCGTCGTTGCGACCCTCGTATTCCTTCTCGACGTCGCGCACGGCCAGGCTGACGGCGATCTCGATGGCCTTGCGGTGCACCCGCTTGAGGATGCAGTACACGACCAGTCCGGTCGAGAAGCAGCAGAAGATCGTGAACAGCATGGTCGGTCCTTGACGTCAAGGTATCGGCGCAAGCGGCCCCACTCTTTCGCGCCGAAGGCCGCCGGCGCGCTGCGCGCCGTGACGTATGCCACGCTTGGTCGCAGCGCAGCGGCCGCAACAATCGGGGCGTCATGCCGAAACGTCGCTCCGTCGCTGCCCTCGCCGCGGTTCTGGTCGTCGCCCTCACGGCCGCGCCGGCGCAGGCGCAGTGGGTGCCGAGCGGGCCGCTGGCCGCGGTCCTGGTCGTCCAGGACTGCACCCAGACCGCGGGCGACGTCGCCGTCTCGCGGCTCGACCCGCCGACGGTGTACCTCTGCCCGACCGTCGTGCGCCTGGTCCGGCACCAGGCTCCCGGTGCCGAGCACTTCTATTTCGTTCACGAGTTCGGCCACATCGCGATGCAGACGTCCGACGAGGCGGCGGCCGACTGCTGGGCGGCCGGGCAGCTCGCGAATGCGCCCCACGGCCAGCGCTATCTGCACGCCGCGATCGAGCACTTCCGGCGCCGGCCCGATCAGCCGAGCCGGCGCTACGGGACGCCGACCGAGCGCGCGGAGCGGATCAGGACCTGCGCGGACGAGGCGCGGTCGCCCGAGGCTCGCCGCCCATAGGCGCGAGGCTCGCCGTCCATGAGCCCGAGCCCCGCCGCCCATAATCTCGCGCCATGCGCGTCTTTCGCAGCCTGCGGCATCCCGGCCTCGCCGCCCGCTGCGCCTTGACGATCGGCAACTTCGACGGAGTGCATCGCGGCCATCAGGCGATGCTCGCGCTGCTCGTCTCCGAGGCCGCGCATCGCGGTCTGCCGGCGACGGTGCTCACCTTCGAGCCCAATCCGCGCGACTACTTCGCCGGCCTGCGCAACCAGCCCGAGACGGCGCCGGCGCGCATCGCGACGCTGCGCGACAAGCTGTGCGAGCTCGAGCGCTGCGGCGTCGCGCAGGCCGTGGTGATGCGCTTCGACGCCGCCTTCGCCGCGCAGTCGCCCGAAGCCTTCGTCGCCGATGTCCTCGTCGCCGGGCTCGGCGCGCGCTATGTGCTGGTCGGCGACGACTTCCGCTACGGCGCCCGCCGCGCCGGCGACTACGCGACGCTCGACGCCGCCGGCGCGCGTCACGGCTTCGACGTCGCGCGCATGCTGAGCTACGAGGTGCACGGCCAGCGCGTCTCGAGCTCGGCGGTGCGCGCCGCGCTCGCCGCCGGCGACATGCCCGCGGCGGCGGCGTTGCTCGGCCGGCCCTACAGCATCAGCGGCCGCGTCGTCCACGGCAAGCGCCTCGGCCGCGTCCTCGGCGAAAGCGGCGCCGGTCGCCACGACGGCTTCCGCACGCTCAACGTCCGCTTCGGCCACCCAAAGCCGGCCGCGATGGGCATCTTCGTCGTCCGCGTCCACGGCCTCGGCGCGGCGCCGATCGATGGCGTCGCCAGCCTCGGCAAGCGGCCGACGATCGACGACAGCGGCCGCGTCCTGCTCGAGGCGCACTGCCTCGATTGGCCCGCTGCCCTCGGCCTCGAGGGGGGCTACGGTAGACTCGTGCGCGTGGAACTGCTGCACAAACTGCGCGACGAAGCGCGCTACGACTCGCTCGCCGCGCTCGCCGCCGCGATCGGCCAGGACGCTGCGGACGCGCGCGCCTTTCTCGCCGCCGACGCCGCGGCGCACGCCGCCACCGGCCGGCAGACGACGCGCGACCGAATTTGATCGGCCCTTGCGTCGCGCTCCGGCGCGACTCGCCGGCGACCGGTCGAGATCCGACCAGCGCCTGTCCTCCAGCCTCTCGCTGCCGGCCTTCGACGCCGGCGGCCGTCCGAAAGATTCGCCATGGCTGACGCGCCTCGCTCCGCCGCTTCGACCGCCCCGAGCACCGCGGTCGACTACCGCTCGACGCTGAACCTCCCCGACACGCCGTTCCCGATGCGCGGCGACCTCACCAAGCGCGAGCCGGCGTGGGTGAAGCAGTGGAGCGACGAAGGCATCTACCAGCGCCTGCGCGACGTGCGCCACGGCCGGCCGCGCTTCGTCCTCCACGACGGCCCGCCGTACGCGAACGGTCAGCTGCACGTCGGTCACGCGGCCAACAAGATCCTGAAGGACATGATCGTCAAGGCGCGCCAGCTCGCCGGCTTCGATTCGCGCTACACGCCCGGCTGGGATTGCCACGGCCTGCCGATCGAGAACGCGATCGAGAAGACCTTCGGCCGCGGCTTGCCGCGTGCCGAGGTGCAGGCCAAGAGCCGCGCCTACGCGCAGGAGCAGATCGTCCAGCAGATGGCCGACTTCAAGCGCGTCGGCGTGCTCGGCGACTGGGAGCATCCGTACCGGACGATGGACTTCGCCAACGAGGCCGGCGAGATCCGCGTCCTCAAGCGCCTGATCGAGCGCGGCTTCGTCTACCGCGGCCTGAAGCCGGTCTACTGGTGCTTCGACTGCGGCTCGTCGCTCGCCGAGTTCGAGATCGAGTACGCCGATCGCACGTCGACGACGGTCGACGTCGCCTTTCTCGCCGCCGAGCCCGCGAAGCTCGCCGCGGCCTTCGGCCTGTCCTCGCTCGCCAAGGACGCGTTCGCCGTCATCTGGACGACGACGCCGTGGACGATCCCCGCCAACCAGGCGCTCAACCTGAACCCGACGCTCGAGTACGCGCTCGTCGACACGGAGCGCGGCCTCCTCGTGCTGGCGAGCGCGCTGGTCGAGAAGTGCCTGGCACGCTACGGCTTCGCCGTTACGGTCATCGCGAGCGCTCCGGGCGAGCGCCTCGAGGGCCTGCGCTTCTTCCACCCGCTCGCGGCGGTCGATGCCGGCTACGACCGCACGGCGCCGGTCTACCTCGCGGACTACGCGACCGCCGAAGACGGCACCGGCCTCGTTCACTCGTCGCCGGCCTACGGCGTCGACGACTTCAACTCGTGCCGCGAGCATGGCCTGGCGGTCGACGACATCCTGAATCCCGTCCAGGGCAACGGCGTCTACGACGACGCGCTGCCGCTCTTCGGCGGCACGCACATCTGGAAGGCGCAACCGGCGATCGTCGATGCGCTGCGCGACGCCGGCCGCCTGCTCGCGAGCGCGACGCTCGTGCACAGCTACCCGCACTGCTGGCGCCACAAGACGCCGGTCGTCTACCGCGCCGCCGCGCAATGGTTCGTCCGCATGGACGAGCCCGACGACGCGACACGCGGCGTGTTCGCCACCGATCCGGCGCCGCAGACCTTGCGCGAGTGCGCGCTCGACGCGATCGACGCGACCGAGTTCTATCCGGAGAACGGCCGCGCGCGACTGCACGACATGATCGCGCACCGGCCCGACTGGTGCATCAGCCGGCAGCGCAACTGGGGCGTGCCGCTGCCGTTCTTCCTGCACAAGGTGACCGGCGAGCTGCATCCCGACACGCTCGCGCTGATCGATCGCGCCGCCGACATCGTCGGCGAGGGCGGCGTCGAGGCGTGGTCTCGCCTCACGGCCGAGGAGATCCTCGGAAGCGTCGGCGAGGGCTCGGCGGCGAACTACGCCAAGAGCAACGACATCCTCGACGTCTGGTTCGATTCGGGCTCGACGTTCTTCCATGTCCTGCGCGGCAGCCATCCCGGAACGACGTCGCCCGACGACGACGGCAGGAAGCCCGAGGCCGACCTCTACCTCGAAGGCCACGACCAGCACCGCGGCTGGTTCCACTCCTCGCTCCTGATCGCCTGCGCGATCGAGGGCCACGCGCCCTATCGCGGCCTGCTCACCCACGGCTTCACCGTCGACGGCTCGGGCCGCAAGATGAGCAAGAGCCTGGGCAACTTCATCGCCCTGCAGGAAGTCACCGCCAAGCTCGGCGCCGAGATCATCCGCCTGTGGTGCGCCTCGACCGACTACTCGGGCGACCTCGCGATCGACGACAAGATCCTGGCGCGCGTCGTCGACGCGTACCGGCGCATCAGGAACACGCTGCGCTTCCTGCTCGCCAACACGAGCGACTTCGATCCCTCGACCGACGCCGTCGCGCTCGCCGACATGCTCGAGATCGACCGCTGGGCGCTGGCGCGCACGGCGGCGCTGCAGGCGGAGATCGTCGGCCGCATCGACCCGGCGCGGGGCGTGTTCGCCGGCGGCCACTACGGCGTCTACGAGTTCCACCCGGTGGTCGCCAAGCTGCAGGTGTTCTGCTCGGAAGACCTTGGTGCGTTCTACCTCGACATCCTCAAGGACCGCCTCTACACCACCGCGACGGCGTCGCACGCGCGCCGCTCGGCACAGACCGCGCTCTGGCACCTCTGCCACGCGATGCTGCGCTGGATGGCGCCCTTCCTCAGCTTCACCGCCGAGGAAGCCTGGAAGGTGTTCGGCCCGAAGGCATCGCCGTCGATCTTCGCCGAGGTCTACAGCGATGCGCAGGCCTGGGAAGACGAGGCGCTGCTCGCCAGGTGGGCGCAGATCGCCGCCGTGCGGGCGGAGTCGAACCGGAAGATCGAGGCGCTGCGCGCGGAGAGCCGCCTGGGCTCGTCGCTGCAGGCCGAGGTCACGGTCAAGGCTGGTCCGGCGATGGCCGAACTGCTCGCGACGCTCGGCGACGACCTGCGCTTCGTGCTGATCACCTCGGCAGCGCGCGTCGCCCCGCTCGCGGCGGCCGCGGACGCCCACGAGTTCTTCGTCGAGGCCGACGTCACGGGCGCGCCCAAGTGCGAGCGCTGCTGGCACTACCGCGTCGACGTCGGCCGCGACGCCGAGCACCCGACGATCTGCGGCCGCTGCACCGCCAACCTGTTCGGCGCCGGCGAGCCGCGCACGGTGGCCTGATGGCCGCGCGCCGATCGGGCAGCCTCGCGCCGTGGCTGGGCATCGCCCTGGCGGTGATCGTCCTCGACCAGCTGACCAAGGCGATGATCGTCGCCGCGTTCCAGCTCGGCGATGCGCGCCGCGTCACTGCCTTCTTCGACATCGTCCGCGCCCACAACCGCGGCGCCGCGTTCTCGTTCCTCAACGACGCGAGCGGCTGGCAGCGCTGGTTCTTCGTGGTTCTCGGCCTCGCCGCCGCCGTCTTCATCGTCTGGCTGCTCGCGCGTCACGGCGGCCAGCGCATGTTCAGCTGGGCGCTCGCGCTGATCCTCGGCGGCGCGCTCGGCAACGTCATCGACCGGCTCCTCCACGGCCACGTCGTCGACTTCATTCAGGTGCACTGGAACCAGCACTATTTCCCGTCGTTCAACGTCGCCGACAGCGCGATCTCGATCGGCGCGGCCCTGCTCGTCCTCGACGAGCTGAGGCGCGTCCGACGCACTTCCTGACGCCGTCAGCGTGCGCCGAAGACCTGGGTCCAGTAGATCTCCATCTCCGCCGTCGGGTTGATCGCGTACGCCGCACCCATCTCGCGAAAGTCGGGCGAGAGGATGTTGGCGCAATGGCCGGGACTGGCCAGCCAGCCCGCGACGACCCGCTGCGCCGAGCCCTGGCCAGCGGCGATGTTCTCCCCGACCGAGCGCCAGGCGTAGCCCTGCTCCCGCGCCCGCTCGGCGACGCCGCTGCCGCGACGGTCGACATGATCGAAGTAGTCGTGCTGCGCCATGTCGTCGCTGTGCGCGCGCGCCGCCGCGCCGAGCGGATCGTTCCAGGTCAGCGGCGGCGCGGCCGCGAAGCGCTGCGGGCCGCAGGTGCCGCCGCGCTGGCGCGCCTCGTTGGCGAGGCGCAGCACCGCCTGCCCCGCCTCGCGCCAGTCGCCGAGATCGCCGGCGAGGAGCGGCGCCGCGAGGGTGATGCGCCACGTCCTGCCGCTGCGAGCGACCCCGATCTCGGCGAAGCGACGGTTGCGGAGGGCGTCGCAGTGCTGCTGCTCGAGCAGGCGGGCCGCCTCGCGCGCATCGGGGACGCCGGAAAGCACGACGGTCGTCGCCGTCGCCGCGCGGTAGCCGGCGACGATCAGCGCC
>DATIDZ010000496.1:0-6984 GCA_035456045.1 Caldimonas sp. | reverse complement strand
TGACGGTCGCCGCGCTGCTCGGCAGCCGCAGCGTGCGCGCCGCCGACCTGAACGACGCCGACGCCGCGTCGGGCATCCGCGTCGCGCTCGAGCGCGGCGCCGTCGCCGCCGTCGCCTTGCTCGGCCGCCCGGACGGGTTCCTCGCCAATCCGAAGGTCCGCATTCCGCTGCCCGGGTACCTGAACGACGCGGCCAAGCTGCTCCGCTTCGCCGGCCAGCAGCAGCGCGTCGACGACCTCGTCACCGCGATGAACCGGGCTGCCGAGGCGGCCGTCCCCGAGGCGAAGACGCTGCTCGTCGCGGCGGTGAAATCGATCAACGTCGGCGATGCGCGCCGCATCGTCAGCGGCGGCGACGACTCGGTGACGCGCTTCTTCGCCGACAAGACGCGTGCGCCGCTCGGCGATCGCTTCCTGCCGATCGTCAAGCGTCACACCGAGCGCGTCGACCTCGCCAACCGCTTCAACGCGGTCGCCGGGCAGGCCGCGAGCTATGGCCTCGTCAAGGGCGACGACGCCAACATCGACCGCTACGTCACGCGCAAGGCGCTCGACGGCCTCTACCTGATGATCGGCGAGGAAGAGAAGAAGATCCGCAGCGATCCGGTCGGCACCGGCAGCGCCCTTCTCGCCAAGGTGTTCGGTCGATAGGGCTTGCCGCCTAGCGGTCCGCGCCCCACGCTAGTGCGCGGCGCGGCGACGTCAGAGTCCCCGCGACAGCTCGAACATCAGCGCCGCCGGCAGCGAGCTCGCGACGACGTCGCGGCCGATGCGGGCCATCTGCGCGCCGTTGGTTCCCGACATCTCGAAGGTCGAGCCCTGCTCGAGGATCTCGATGAAGACGAAGTCGGGCACCTCGTCGAGGATCTCCTCGCGGAAGTGCGTGAAGCGGCTGCCCTTCTGGATCGAGTCGACGATGATCGCGTGCGGCAATCCTTCCTTGCAGAAGCTCGCCGCCTCGTCGATCGAGCCGACGAAATCGACCAGCATGCTCATGTTGCGCAGCGCGTCGCGGATCAGGACGCGCACCTCGCGCCGCGAGGCGACGACGAGCACGTGACTGCCCGCGAGCGCCTTCGAGTTGCTCGACTGCGGGCCGCCGTCGTCGATCTCGGTCGCCGAGAGGCCGGCCATCTCTTCGCCCGCGGTCTTCGGGAACTCGAGGGTCAGGGTGGTCGTTCCGCCGACGTCCTTGCGCTCCAGGACCAGGCCCATGGTCCATGCCGTCTGCTCGATCAGCCGCCAGGTGAGCGAGTCGAGGCGCGGCGAGAGCTCGGTCGTGACGCTTTCGTCGACCTGGTCGGCGGGCCGGTTGGCGAACCGGCAGGTCAGTCGCGCATGCACCGGCCAGGTCTTGAAGTCGACGGTGAACGAGATGTGGGCATGCGCGTTGGCGAGCGCCCAGTCGAGCGTCGCGTTGAGCAGGCTGAACAGGAGCGAGCCGTCGACGATGACGCGCGCCGACTTCAGCTCGTGCTTCAGGGCGATGCCGCGCGCCTGGGTCTCGCGCGTGCGCAGCGAGAGCACGCTCTTCAGGACTTCCTCGAGCTGCAGCACCTCGTGCGACTGGCGCACCCGGCCCGAGGCGAAGCGCGTCAGCTGCTGGCCGATCATCCCCGCCTGACGCGCCTGCTCGACCTCGTCGCGCAGCGCGCGCAGGCCGGCGCGATCGATCCGGCCGGTCGCCGTGAGGACGTGGATGCGCTCGAGGGCCGCCGTCAGCGGCTCGGCGATCTCGACACCGACCTGCGAGACGAGGTCATGCCAACGCTGATCGTCGCGCGGGCCCGAAGGATCATTGACGGCGAGGTCGGCAACGGGGCGGGGGCCGGTGGACATGGCGATACGTTCTCGAAAGGGCAAGCGGGACGCAAGCATCGACACCGGGAGGCGCGCCGGCCGCGGCACCGGCGTTCACGGGGTCGCGCGAGCAGCGCCTCTCCTTGCGCTGCAGGCCACCCGAGAGTGTCGATGGCCGCCTCGCCGGGCGCCAGAGTCCGCCGCGCCGGCTGGCCAGTCGAGGCGACGAACTCGTCAAATGTGACAACTTGTTCACTGATTCTGCGCGCCTCTCGTCTGCGCGCCTCTCGGCGCGATGGTCAGATCGTCCCGCGCGCGCGCATCCCCGCGATCGCGGGGGCGTCGAAGCCGAGCTCGGCCAGTACGGCGTCGGTGTCCGCGCCCAGCAGCGGCGGCGCCCGCCGATAGCTCACCGGCGTGGCCGCCAGCTTGATCGGGCTGGCGACCATGCGGACGCTGCCGGCGAGCGGGTGCGCCATCTCGACGGTCATGGCGCGCTCTCGGACGTGCGGGTCGGCGAAGACCTCGGCGAGGTCGTTGATCGGTCCGCATGGCACCTTGGCCGCCTCGAGCTCGGCGAGCCACGCCGCACGCGGGCGCTGCCTGAGCCGCGCCGCCAGCAGCGGCACGAGGGTGCCGCGGTGGCGCACTCGGCCGGCATTGCGCGCGAACCTCTCGTCGGCGGCGAACTCCGGGCAGCCGGCAACCGCGCAAAAGCGCGCGAACTGCGCGTCGTTGCCGACCGCGAGGATCAGATGGCCGTCGGCGACCTCGAAGACCTGGTACGGGACGATGCTCTGGTGCGCGTTGCCGGCGCGCTGCGGCGCCACCCCGCTGGCGAGGTAGCCGGCACCGAGGTTGGCGAGCATCGCGACCTGCGTGTCGAGGAGCGCCATGTCGATCGCCTGGCCCTCGCCGGTGCGGTCGCGGTGGCGCAGTGCCGCGAGGATCGCCGTGACCGCGTACATGCCGGTGAAGAGGTCGGCCACGGCGACGCCGACCTTCTGCGGCCCGCCGCCCGAGGCGTCGTCCGCGATCTCGGCGCGCGACGGTCCGGTCACGCTCATCAGACCACCCATGCCCTGGATGGCGTAGTCGTAGCCGGCCCGCTCGCGGTAGGGGCCGGTCTGGCCGAAGCCGGTGATCGAGCAGTAGACGAGCCGCGGGTTGCGCGCGCGCAGCGTCGCAGCGTCGAGTCCGCGTCGGGCCAGGTCGCCGACCTTGAAGTTCTCGACGAAGACGTCGGCGCTGTCGGCGAGAGTGCGCACGAGCGCCGAGCCTTCGTCGCTGGCGATGTCGATCGTCACCGAGCGCTTGTTCCGGTTCGTTCCGACGTAGTACGCGGCCTCCGCCGTCTCATGGCCGGCGCGGTCGCGCAGGAACGGCGGCCCCCAGCCGCGGGTGTCGTCGCCGCCCGGGACGCCGTCGCGCGCCGGGCGCTCGACCTTGATCACGTCGGCGCCCAGGTCGGCCAGCGTCTGCGTGCACCAGGGACCCGCGAGCACGCGCGACAGGTCAAGCACGCGAACGCCGGCCAGGGCCATCGCGGGCGCGTTCGATGCGTCGGTCATCGCGCCATTGTCGGCGAGCCCGATAATCGCCGGATGCAGACACGCGCGCACGGGCCGGGCGTCCGGGGCGCCGGCGCGGGAGTCATCGCCGCCATGGCCGCGCTGGCCTGCGCGCCGACGTTCGACTGGCGCGAGGCGCGCGCCGAGGGCGGCGTCGCCCTGATGTTCCCCTGCCGGCCCGGCGATGAAGAGCGCACGACCCGCATCGGCGCGGCGGCGGTGCCCATGCGCTTGCACTCGTGCAGCGCCGGCGGCGCGATCTTCGCGCTCTCGGCGGTCGACGCTCCCGACGCGGTCGGCGTGACGCCGATGCTCGATGCGTTTCGCGCCCAGACCGAGACCAATCTGGCGGGAACGGCGACCGAGCAGGGCGCGTTCGCGCCGCCCGGCGCCACGCCGAACCCGCGAAGCGCGCGCATCGCGATCGCCGGCAGGCGGCCCGACGGCCGCCCTGTCGTCGCCCGGGCAGCCTTCTTCGTTAAGGGGCTCAGGCTGTACCAGGCGGCGGTCCTGAACGTCGACGTCGCCGGCGGCCCCGAGGCTGCCGACACCTTCTTCGGCAGCATCCGCCTGCTCTGAGCACCCGCCCGTCCCCCATGCCCGGTCTTCTCATCATCGCCCACGCGCCGCTCGCGTCGGCGCTCAAGGCGGTCGCGGAACACGCCTATCCCGATTGCGCGCCTCAGCTGGCTGTCCTCGACGTCCTGCCCGACGTGCCGGTCGAGGAGGTCGAGGCGCAGGCGCGTCAGATCCTCGAGAGCCAGACCGCGCACGAGCTGCTGATCTTCACCGACGTCTTCGGCGCCACGCCGTGCAACATCGCGCAGCGACTCGCCGACGGCGTGCGCGTCAAGGTCGTCACCGGGGTCAACGTGCCGATGCTCTGGCGCACCCTCTGCTATGCCGACGAGTCGCTCGACGCCGTCGTGGCGCGGGCGATCTCGGGCGCGACCCAGGGCGTCATGCAGGTCGCGACGTCCAGGCCCCAGAACCAGACGATGAAGCCGCGCGGCCATGATCAAAGCGACCGCCAGGATCAGTAACAAGCTGGGCCTGCATGCGCGGGCCTCGGCCAAGCTGAGCAAGCTCGCGGGCACGTTCCGCTCCGACGTCTCGCTCAGCCGCGGCGGCCGCCGCGTCAATGCCAAGAGCATCATGGGCGTGATGATGCTGGCCGCCGGGCTGGGCAGCGAGGTCGAGATCGAGATCGACGGCGAGGACGAGGCCGCCGCGATGGCGGCGCTGACGGCCCTCATCGACGACAAGTTCGGCGAGGGCGAGTAGCGGCGGTCGCCGCCGCCGTCCGGCGTCCGCTCGCTGCGTGTCGGCGCGCTCGCGGCGTTCCTCGGAGCGGCCGCGACCGCTGCCTCGCTGCTAGCATGGTTCCATGAGTTTTCAGCTCTTCGGACTGCCCGTCTCGCGCGGCATCGCGATCGGTCGCGCCGTGCTGGTGGCGTCGAGTCGTCTCGACGTCGCCCACTACTACGTGACCGGCAAGGACGTCGAGGCCGAGATCGAGCGCCTGCGCAGCGCGCGCGACGCGGTCGCTGCGGAGCTCGCCGCCATGCAGCGCGACCTGCCGATCGAGGCGCCGGCCGAGCTCTCGGCGCTTCTCGACGTCCACCTCATGCTGCTCCACGACGACACCTTGACCGGTGCGACGAAGCACTGGATCCGCGAGCGCCACTACAACGCCGAGTGGGCGCTGTCGGCGCAGCTCGAGGTGCTCGCGCGGCAGTTCGACGAGATGGAGGACGAGTACCTCCGCGAGCGGAAGGCCGACCTCGAGCAGGTGGTCGAGAGGCTGCTCGGCGTCCTCGCGCGCGGCGCGGAGGGCGCATCGCCGCTGGCGGGCCGGATGACGCCCGAGCAGAGCGGCGAGGATCCGCTGGTCCTGGTCGCCGGCGACATCTCGCCGGCCGACATGCTGCGCTTCAAGGGCAGCGTCTTCCTCGGCTTCGTCACCGACGTCGGCGGCAAGACATCGCACACGGCGATCGTCGCGCGCAGCATGGACATCCCGGCGGTCGTCGGCGCGCGCGAGGCCAGCCGGCTGATCCGCCAGGACGACTGGGTGGTGATCGACGGCGACGCCGGCGTCGTCATCGTCGACCCGTCGCCGGCGGTGATCGAGGAATACCGCGCCCTCAAGCGCCGGCGCGACGTCGGCCGCGCCGGGCTGGCGCGACTGCGTCATCTGCCCGCGGTGACGCTCGATGGCCAGCACGTCGAGCTGCTCGCCAACATCGAGCAGCCGGGCGATGCGGCGGCCGCGCTGGCCGCGGGAGCCGCTGGCATCGGCCTTTTCCGCAGCGAGTTCCTGTTCATGAACCGCGACGGCGAGCTTCCCGGAGAAGACGAGCAGTACGAGGCGTACCGCACCGCCGTCGAGGCGATGCAGGGACGGCCCGTGACGATTCGCACCGTCGACATCGGCGCCGACAAGGCGCTCGACCGGATGTCGGCCAACGAGCTGCGTCACGAGCACGCGCTGAATCCGGCCCTCGGCCTGCGCGCGATCCGTTGGAGCCTGTCGGAGCCGGCGATGTTTCGCCAGCAGCTGCGCGCGATCCTGCGCGCGGCGGCACATGGGCGTGTCCGCATCCTGATCCCGATGGTCGCGCACCTGAGCGAAGTGCGGCATACGATCGAGGCGCTGGCGCGGGCGCGTCAGCAGCTCGATGACGCCGGGCGATCGTACGGGCCAGTCGAGCTCGGGGCGATGGTCGAGGTTCCGGCGGCGACGCTGATGCTCCCGGCGTTCCTTCGCTACTTCGACTTCGTGTCGATCGGCACGAATGACCTCATTCAGTACACGCTGGCCATCGATCGCGCCGACGAGGCCGTCGCCCATCTCTACAACGCCTGGCATCCTGCCGTGCTGCAGTTGGTGGCGCAGACGATCGCCTGCGCCAATCGCCTCAGGAAGAGCGTGAGCGTTTGTGGCGAGATGGCGGGTGACCCCGCGTTCACCGAGCTGCTGCTCGGCATGGGCTTGAGAAGCTTTTCCATGCACCCGTCGCAGATCGTGACGATCAAGGAGCGCGTCCTCGCCACCGACGCGAGCCGCTGGTCAGCGGCGGTCGAGCGAGTGATCGGCGCCGACGACCCCGAGCGGGAGTGCCAGTCGGTCGCAGCCGAATGCTCGTCGTCGATCGCGGCGCTTGCCACCGCAGCCTCGTCGGTGTAGAGTCACAGGCTCGCCGCAAGGGGCTCGCGAAGTACTTTCGAACCCCTTCGTTCTGCGGACCGGACGGCCCTTCGGGTTGACAGGCTCCCGTAAAACGTGCGAGAATCGTTGTCTTCGCTGAGTGCTGCTCCCGTAGAGCATTCAGCCGCCGCAAGGCCTGCTCTTTAAAAACTGACAGCCGATAAGTGTGGGCGTTCGAGGCCGAGTGCCTGAGTCGTAAGACTCAGGTCTCATGGACCTTAAACGCTCATGAAGTGAAGTTCACTTCAATTCATTGAGTAAATATCAAGATCGAACTGAAGAGTTTGATCCTGGCTCAGATTGAACGCTGGCGGCATGCCTTACACATGCAAGTCGAACGGCAGCACGGGAGCAATCCTGGTGGCGAGTGGCGAACGGGTGAGTAATACATCGGAACGTGCCC
>DATIDZ010000495.1:0-2463 GCA_035456045.1 Caldimonas sp. | reverse complement strand
TCGTCGGCCAGCGTGACTGGAGCGACTTTCAGCATGCAGCGGGCGACCGAAGCGTCGCGTCGGTCAGCGGTTGTGGCGCTGCATGAACACCAGCTTCTCGAACAGCGACACGTCCTGCTCGTTCTTGAGCAGCGCGCCGACGAGCGGCGGCACGGCGACCTTGTCGTCCTTGCTCTGCAGCGCCTCGAGCGGGATGTCCTCGGCGACGAGGAGCTTGAGCCAGTCCAGCAGCTCGGAGGTGCTCGGCTTCTTCTTCAGCCCGGGCAGGTTCCTGACGTCGTAGAAGCTCTTCAGCGCCGCGCCGAGCAGCTCCTTCTTGAGGGTGGGGAAGTGCACGTCCACGATCTGCTTCATCGTGTCGGCGTCCGGGAACTTGATGTAGTGGAAGAAGCAGCGGCGCAGGAACGCGTCGGGCAGCTCCTTCTCGTTGTTCGAGGTGATGAAGACGAGCGGCCGGTGCTTCGCCTTGACGAGCTCGCGCGTCTCGTAGACGTAGAACTCCATCCGGTCGATCTCGCGCAGCAGGTCGTTGGGGAACTCGATGTCGGCCTTGTCGATCTCGTCGATCAGCAGGGCCACCGGCTGGTCGGCGGTGAAGGCCTGCCAGAGCACGCCCTTGACGATGTAGTTGTGGATGTTCCTGACCCGCTCGCCGCCGTCGACGTCGGCGAGCTGGCTGTCGCGCAGGCGACTCACCGCGTCGTACTCGTAGAGGCCCTGCTGCGCCTTCGTGGTCGACTTGATGTGCCACTGCATCAGCGGCATGCCCAGCGCGGTCGCGACTTCCTCGGCGAGCATCGTCTTGCCGGTGCCCGGCTCGCCCTTGACCAGGAGCGGGCGCTTCAGCGTCGCCGCCGCGTTGACCGCCAGCATCAGGTCGGGCGTGGCGACGTAGGTTTCGGAGCCTTTGAACTTCATGGAGCGCGCTCGGCAGAGGGTCGATTCAGTATAAGGGCGCCCCTATAATTCTCGGTTTGCGCGCGTCGCCACCCTTGCCCCACGCACCCATGAAGAAGCTGCTCGTCCTGCCGTTCGCGAACGCCCTCATCGCCCTCTCGCTGGGCATCGGCGTCGCCGCCCGCGCGCAGGACGCCAAGCCCGGCGACGCCGCGGCGGGCGAGAAGAAGGTCGCCATGTGCGAGGGCTGCCACAACCTACCGCGCTACCAGGCGAGCTTCCCCGAGATCTACAAGGTGCCGATGATCGCCGGCCAGAACGCGAAGTACATCGCCTCCGCGCTCACCGCCTACCGCAAGGGCGAGCGCAAGCACCCGACGATGCGCGCCATCGCCGGCAGCCTCTCCGACCAGGACATCGCCGACGTGTCGGCGTACTACGCGCAGCTCGGCGGCCCGGCGGGCTCCGCGGCCGCACCCGCGCCTGCCGCCTCGGCAGCGCCGGGGCACGAGCCGCCGCCGCAAGTCGCGGCGCTGCTCACGAAGGGCAACTGCGTGTCGTGCCACGGCAGCAACTTCAGCGCGCCGATCGACCCGTCGTACCCGAAGCTGGCGGGCCAGCATGCCGACTACCTGTTCGTCGCGCTGAAGGCCTACCAGACCGACCACAACCCGCTCATGGGTCGCAACAACGCGATCATGATGGGCATGGCGAGGCCGTTCACGCATCCCGAGATCAAGGCGATCGCCGCCTACCTCGGCTCGCTGCCCGGCGACCTCAAGACGGTCCAACAGCCGCGCTTCCGCTAGGCGACGCGGCTCGGCGCGTTGCGCGACGCGCGCGGGTCAGCCCAGCTCGCCCATCGCCGCCACGAACCGTGCCGCGATCGCCGGCGCCGCGGCGTGAACGCCGTCGCGAAGCACCCAGCGTCCCGCGACCATCACGTCGCGCCAGGGCGCCGACGGGCTGCTGAAGACGAGCGCATCGAGCGATCGCTCGGGCGCCACGCCCAGCAGCGCGTCCGCTGCCGGATCGACGACGAGCGCGTCGGCACGCGCGCCGGCGACCAGTCCCCACGCGTCGTGTCCCGCCGCCGCGGCGCAGCCGGCGAGCATGCGCGACACGAGCCGCTCCGCGCTCGACGCGACGCCGAGCTCGGGCGCGGCGGCGACGTTGCGCTCGCGTCGTGCCAGGCGCTGACCGTACTCGAGCAGGCGAAGCTCCTCGCACCAGTCGCGCGTCGCGTGGCTGTCGGAGCCGATCGTCATCGGCACGCCGGCGTCGAGCCAGCCGGGCAGGTCGCACAGGCCGTCGCCGAGGTTGGCCTCGGTGCTCGGGCAGATGACGATGCCGGCGCCGCTGGCCGCGACCGCGGCGATCTCCTGCGCCGTCGCATGGGTCGCGTGGACGAGCTGCCAGCGTGCGTCGAGCCGGCCTTCGCGGACGAGCCATTCGAGCGGGCGGGCGCCGGTCGCGCCGATGCATTCGTCGACTTCGCCGGTCTGCTCCGCGACGTGGATGTGGATCGGCCCGGGGAATGCGGATGCCAGCGTCGCGAGCGCGGCG
>DATIDZ010000494.1:0-13679 GCA_035456045.1 Caldimonas sp. | reverse complement strand
GCCTGGGCACGCCGGCCAACGTGCACACGCGCGTCGCCGTCGACGACCACGTGCGGCGCGAGAAGCACCTCAAGGAGATCGAGGCGCAGTGGGGCGCGGCGCCCGGCAAGCTGCAGAGCGACGGCCGCTCGATCTTCGTGTTCGGCGAGCGCTTCGGCAACGTCTTCGTCGGCGTCCAGCCGGCGTTCGGCTACGAAGGCGATCCGATGCGGCTGCTGTTCGAGAAGGGCTTCGCGCCGACGCATGCGTTCTCGGCCTTCTATCGCTGGCTGCGCGAAGACTTCAAGGCCGATGCGGTGCTGCACTTCGGCACCCACGGCGCGCTCGAGTTCATGCCCGGCAAGCAGAGCGGCCTGTCGGCGGCGTGCTGGCCCGACCGCCTCATCGGCGACCTGCCGAACTTCTACCTCTACGCCTCGAACAACCCGTCGGAAGGCACGATCGCCAAGCGCCGCGCGGCGGCGACGCTGATCAGCTACCTGACACCACCGGTCGCGCAGGCCGGTCTCTATCGCGGCCTCGCCGACCTGAAGGCGATGCTCGAGCGCTACCGCGGGCTCGAGCCCGACGAGGCGCAGGAAGCGAGCGAGCTCGCTCTGCTCGCGCAGGCGCTCGCCGCCGAGCTCGAGCTCGACGCCGCGCAGCCGTCCTGGGGCGCCGACGCCCCTGCGCGCGTCGCGCGACTCGCCGATGCCGTGCGCGAGCTCGAGTACACGTTGATCCCGTATGGCCTGCACGTCGTCGGGCAGGCCCCGAGCGCGGCCGAGCGCGTCGACCTCCTGCTTTCCCTCGCCGAGGCCTCGCACGGCGCGCGACCCGCGCGAGAGGCGGTGGAGGCGCTGGTCGCCGCACGCACGACGGCGATCGACACGGTGACGCTCGCCGCCGACGCCGATCCGGTCCTTGCCGAGCTCGCCGCCGCCGATCGCCTGCTCTGCGAGGACCACGAGACCGCGGGGCTGCTGCGCGCGCTCGACGGCCGCTTCGTCCGTCCCGCGCCCGGCGGCGACCTGCTGCGCACGCCGGCGGTCCTGCCGACCGGCCGCAACGTGCACGGCTTTGATCCCTTCCGCATCCCGAGCGCGTATGCGGTACAGGACGGCGCGCGCCAGGCCGAGCGCCTGCTGGCGCGCCACCTGGCCGACGACCACGCCTTCCCCGAGACGATCGCGATGGTGCTCTGGGGCACCGACAACCTGAAGAGCGAAGGCGGGCCGATCGGCCAGGCGCTCGCGCTGATGGGCGCGAGGCCGCGCTTCGACAGCTACGGTCGCCTCGCAGGCGCGACGCTGGTGCCGCTCGCCGAGCTCGGCCGGCCGCGCGTCGACGTCGTCGTCACGCTGTCGGGCATCTTCCGCGACCTGCTGCCGCTGCAGGTCAAGCTGCTCGCCGAGGCCGCGTTCCTCGCCGCCGGCGCCGACGAGCCGGCCGAATCGAACTTCATCCGCAAGCACGCCCTCGCCTTCCAGGCGGCGCATGGCGGCGACCTCGAGACCGCGGCGCTGCGCGTGTTCGGCAACGCCGAGGGCGCGTACGGCGCGAACGTGAGCAGCCTCGTCGACAACAGCAGATGGGACGACGAGGACGAGCTCGCCGAAACGTATACGCGCAGGAAGGGCTTCGCCTACGGCCGAGCAGGCAGGCCGGTGAGCCAGCCGGCCCTGCTGAAGAGCGTGCTCGCCGGCGTCGACCTGGCCTACCAGAACCTCGACTCGGTCGAGCTCGGCGTGACGACGATCGACACCTACTTCGACACGCTCGGCGGCATCAGCCGCGCCGTCAAGCGCGCCAAGGGCGCCGACGCGCAGGTCGCGCCGGTCTACATCGGCGACCAGACCCGCGACAGCGCCGGCGGCGGCACCGTGCGCACGCTCACCGAGCAGGTCGCGATCGAGACGCGCACCCGAATGCTCAATCCGAAGTGGTACGAGGGCATGCTCAAGCACGGCTACGAAGGCGTGCGCCAGATCGAGGTCCACGTCACCAACACGATGGGCTGGTCTGCCACTACCGGCCAGGTCCAGCCGTGGGTCTACCAGCAGCTCTCGGAGACCTTCGTGCTCGACGCGACGATGCGCGAGCGCCTCTCGACCCTGAACCCCACCGCGTCGGCGAAGGTCGCCAACCGGTTGATCGAAGCCTCGGAGCGCCGTTTCTGGGCGCCCGAGCCGCACGTGCTGGAGGCGCTTCGGCGCGCCGGCGAAGAACTCGAGGATCGGCTCGAAGGCATCTACGAAGGAACTCCCGCATGAGCCTCGACACGGTCAACGAAACGCGCGTGCCGATCGACCAGATCCGGCGCGGCCCGGCGCCCCTGCCGCGCGGTGCCGACGGCGAGGGCAGCGTGCAGGTGCAGCTCGACCCCAGCCTGCGCATCGGCACCGCCAAGGTGTTCGCGATCTACGGCAAGGGCGGCATCGGCAAGAGCACGACGTCGTCGAACCTCTCGGTCGCATTCTCGAAGCTCGGCAAGCGCGTGCTGCAGATCGGCTGCGACCCGAAGCACGACTCGACCTTCACGCTCACCAAGAAGCTGATGCCGACGGTGATCGACGTCCTCGAAACGGTCGACTTCCACCCCGAGGAGCTTCGCGTCGAGGATTTCGTCTTCCCCGGCTACAACGGCGTGATGTGCGTTGAGGCCGGTGGCCCGCCCGCCGGGACCGGCTGCGGCGGCTATGTCGTCGGCCAGACGGTGAAGCTGCTCAAGGAGCATCACCTGCTCGAGGAGACCGACGTCGTCATCTTCGACGTCCTCGGCGACGTCGTCTGCGGCGGCTTCGCCGCGCCGCTGCAGCACGCCGACCGCGCCCTCATCGTCACCGCCAACGACTTCGACTCGATCTTCGCGATGAACCGCATCGTCCAGGCGATCGGCGCGAAGGCGAAGAACTACAACGTGCGGCTCGGCGGCGTGATCGCCAACCGCAGCGCCGCGACCGACCAGATCGACAAGTACAACGACCAGATCGGCCTGAAGCTGATGGCGCAGTTCCCCGACCTCGACGTGATCCGCCGCTCGCGCCTGAAGAAGTCGACGCTGTTCGAGATGGAGCCATCGCCCGAGCTCGAGGCGGTGCAGAACGAGTACCTGCGCCTCGCCGCGAAGCTGTGGGCCGGCACCGATCCGCTCGTCTGCACGCCGATGAAGGACCGCGACATCTTCGACCTTCTCGGTTTCGACTGACAGACATCCGCCCATGATCCACGCCAGCTACATCGCCCGCCGAGACACCATCGAGCGCTACTTCGACCGCACCGCGGCCGATGCCTGGGCGCGCTTGACGTCGACCGCGAAGGTGAGCGGCATCCGCGCGACGGTTCGCGCCGGCCGCGACCGCATGCGCTCGACGCTGCTCGGCTGGCTTCCCGTCGACCTGCGCGCGGCGCGCCTGCTCGACGCCGGCTGCGGCACCGGCGCGCTCGCCGTCGAGGCGGCGCGGCGCGGCGCCCGCGTGATCGCGATCGACCTCTCGCCGACGCTCGTCCAGCTCGCGCGCGAGCGCCTGCCCGAGGAACTCGCCGGCGCGATCGAGTTCCGCGCCGGCGACATGCTCGACGCGGCGCTCGGCCACGTCGACCACGCCGTCGCGATGGATTCGCTCATCCATTACGACGAGGCCGACATGGTCGCCGCCCTCGCCGCGCTGGCGCCGCGCACGCGCCGCTCGATCGTCTTCACGTTCGCGCCGAGCAACCCGCTGCTGGCGACGATGATCGCCGTCGGCCGGCTCTTCCCGCACGGCGACCGGGCGCCCTTCATCGCGCCGGTCGCCGAGTCGCGCCTGCGCCGCGCGATCGCCGCAGAGCCCGCGTTCTCCGGCTGGCGCATCGGCCGAAGCGAGCGAATCGCCAGCGGCTTCTACACCTCGCACGCCATGGAGCTCGTGCGGCGATGAAGAGCTTTCGCGTCTCGCGCGTCTGGACCCACGTCACGCCGGCGTTCCTGCCGTTCGCCGACGCGGCCAGCGTCGAGCTGCCGCTCGGGCGCCTGCTGCGCCTGGCCCTGTTCCAGGTGTCGGTCGGCATGGCGACGGTGCTGCTGATCGGCACGCTGAACCGCGTCATGATCGTCGAGATGGGCATGGCGGCGTGGTTGGTCTCGCTCATGGTCGCGCTGCCGCTGGTGTTCGCGCCGTTTCGCGCCCTCGTCGGCTTTCGCTCCGACACGCACCGATCGGTGCTCGGCTGGAAGCGCGTGCCCTACCTCTGGATGGGCACGCTGATCCAGTTCGGCGGGCTGGCGATCATGCCGTTCGCGCTGATCCTGATGTCGGGCGATCGCATCGGCCCGGCGTGGGTCGGCCACGCCGGCGCGGCGATGGCCTTCCTGATGGTCGGCGCCGGCCTGCAGACGACGCAGACCGCCGGCCTCGCGCTCGCCACCGACCTTGCGCCGGCCGAGACCCGGCCGCGCGTCGTCGCCCTGATGTACGTGATGTTGCTGCTCGGCATGGTCGCGTCGGGGCTCGCGTTCGGCGTCCTGCTTGCCGATTTCTCGTCGCTGCGCCTGATCCAGGTCGTGCAGGGCGCGGCGATGGTGACGATGGCGCTCAACATCGTGGCGCTGTGGAAGCAGGAGCCGCGCGCGACGACGCGCGTCGATCGCAGCGCGCCGCGGCCGAGCTTCCGCGAGACGTGGCGGCGCTTCGCCGCGCACGGCCGGTCGCTGCGCTTCCTCGTCGCGGTCGGCCTCGGCACCGCGGCCTTCAACATGCAGGACATCATCCTCGAGCCGTACGGCGGCGAGATCCTGCACCTCTCGGTGGGCGAGACGACGACGCTGACCGCGCTCATCGCGACGGGGGCGCTCGCGGCCTTCGCGCTCGCCGCGCGCTGGCTCGGCCGCGGCACCGACGCGCACCGCGTCGCCGCCTTCGGCGCTCTCGCGGGCGTCGTCGCCTTCTCGGCGGTGATCTTCGCCGAGCCGCTGCAGTCGCCGCTGCTCTTTCGCGCCGGCGCGCTGCTGATCGGCTTCGGCGGCGGCCTGTTCTCGGTCGGCACGCTGACCGCCGCGATGAACCTCGAAAGCGGCGGCCTGATCGGCCTCGCCCTCGGCGCCTGGGGCGCCGTGCAGGCGACCTCGGCGGGGATCGCGATCGGTCTCGGCGGCGCGATCCGCGACGCGGTCTCGCTCGCCGCCGTCGACGGCGCGCTCGGCAGCGCGCTCGCCAGCCCGGCGACCGGCTACAGCTTCGTCTATCACCTCGAGATGTACCTCTTGTTCGCGACCCTGGTCGCGCTCGGTCCGCTCGTTCGCCGCGCCGATCCCGCACCGGGACCGGCGCGCCCGTTCGGACTCGCCGAGTTCCCGGGCTGACCCGCCCTTCGCTTCGCTTTTCTCGCCCGAATACGCCAAGGAGACCCGCATGCAAACCGGCGCCATCACCGACTACATCGACGTCGCCCAGCTCGTGCTGTACGCGTTCTGGATCTTCTTCGCGGGCCTCATCTACTACCTCCATCAGGAGAACAAGCGCGAGGGCTATCCGCTCGAGTCGCAGCTGCCGGGCAAGGCGAGCGTCGTCGGCTTCCCGCCGATGCCGTCGCCGAAGACTTATCGCCTGGCCGACGGCACGAGCGTGACGGTGCCGCGCCCGGCCGAGGTCGCCGCGGTCCGCAGCGGCACGGCGACGGCCGGCCACCCCGGCTCGCCCTTCGTGCCACAGGGCGCCGCGATGCGCGCCGGCGTCGGGCCCGGCGCTTACGCGCAGCGGCGCGACATCCCCGACGTCACCATCGACGGCGAGCCGCGCATCCTGCCGCTGCGCTCGGTCGCCGACTTCGGCGTCGACCGCCACGACCGCGATCCGCGCGGGCTGCCGGTCGTGGGCAGCGACGGCGTCATCGGCGGCGTCGTGCGCGACGTCTGGGTCGACCGCTCGGAGGCGCTCTTCCGCTACCTCGAGGTCGAGCCCGCGGGCGGCGGCAAGACGGTGCTCCTTCCGGTCAACTTCGCGCGCATCGGCGCCCGCGGGGTCGTCGTCGACTCGGTGATGGGCAGCGACTTCGCGGGCGTTCCGACGACGCGCAACCCTGACCAGGTCACCTTGCTCGAGGAAGAGCGCGTCATGGCGTACTACGGCGCGGGCACGCTGTACGCGAGCCCCGACCGTTCGGAGCCGCTCCTGTGAGCGCGGTGCTCGCCGAGGCGCGTTCGGCGGCGGCCCCCGAGCACGAGTTCGAGGCGGCGCACGGCCTGCCCGAGCCGCTTCCCGCGGGAGAGCGGATCCTGTGGCAAGGCGCGCCGGAATTCCTGCCGTTGCTCGAGCGCGTCTTCCACGCCCGCACGCTCGCGGCGTACTTCGCGCTGATCCTGCTCGCCCGCGCGATCACGGTCTGGACGCAAGGCGGCGGCCTCGGCGCGGCCGCGCTCGCCGCGCTGTGGCTCCTCCCCGTGGCGCTCACGGCGCTCGGGCTCGTCGCGCTGATGGCGTCGCTCACCGCGCGCAGCACCGTCTACACGATCACTGACCGGCGCGTCGTGATGCGCGTCGGCATCGTTCTCACGGTCACCTTCAACCTGCCGTTCGCGCGCATCGAGGCCGCGGCCGTGCGACCGGCCCGCGCCGGCTCGGGCGACATCGCGCTCGCGCTCGGCGGTGCCGACCGCATCGCCTACCTGCACCTCTGGCCGCACGTGCGGCCGTGGCGGGTGCGACGGACCGAGCCGATGCTGCGTTGCATCGGCGACGCGGCTCGCGTCGGCCAGCTGCTCCGCGACGCCTGGTGCGCCGCCCACGACCTGTCCGCCATCCCGGTGCCCGTCGCGCTGGCGCCGCGACCCGCCGCCACGTCCCAACCGCCAGCGACGGCAGGTCGCCGCGCACCGGCGCTGTCTGCCGTTCGCTGAGGCGCTTTCGTCGGAGCACACCACCATGCACGACTCCACCCCGCGTGCCCGCCGCCATCCACACTGGCCGATCGCGGCAGCAGGCGCCCTCGCGCTCGCCAGCATCGCCGCCGTCGCCGCGGTGCGCCTGTCGGGACTCGCGATCCACGTGCCCGATGCGCCGTCGGTGCGCGAGAGCACGCTTCGCTTCATCGACCAGAGCGACGGCAGCATCGCGGTGCTCGACGGTGCGTCGGGCCAGCTCGTCGATCGCGTCACCGGCGAGAGCGGCTTCGTGCGCGGCACGCTGCGCGGCCTCGCCCGCGAGCGCAAGCGCTCGGGCATCGGATCCGAGCAGCCGTTCCGGCTCGTCGCCCACGCCGATGGCCGCCTCACCCTGCTCGATCCGGCCACCGGCCGGCGCGTCGACCTCGAATCGTTCGGGCCGACCAACGCCGGCGCCTTCGCCCACATGCTGATCGCCGCGACGACGCCGGCGCTCGCCGCCACGAGGAACTGACATGAGCATCGCCATCACGACGCGCGAGGACGTCCACGAGAAGGCGCTCGCCAACACCCTGCTCAGCCCGCGCTTCTACAGCACCGACTACGCGGCGATGGACCGGCTCGACGTCGGCCCGGTCCGGCGCGAGTGGGACCAGCTCATGAAGGAGTACGAGGGCGACAACAACCACGATCACTTCCAGCGCACGCCCGAGTTCGCCGACGAGGTCAAGGCGCTGCCCGACGAGATCCGCCAGGAGTTCCTCGACTTCCTGATCAGCTCGATCACGTCGGAATTCTCGGGCTGCGTGCTCTACAACGAGATCCAGAAGCACGTCGAGAATCCCGACATCAAGCAGCTGATGCGCTTCATGGCGCGCGACGAGTCGCGCCACGCCGGCTTCATCAACCAGTCGCTGAAGGATTTCGACCTCGGCGTCGACCTCGGCGGCCTGAAGCGGACCAAGGCCTACACGTACTTCAAGCCGAAGTACATCTTCTACGCGACCTACCTGTCCGAGAAGATCGGCTACGCGCGGTACATCACGATCTTTCGCCAGCTCGAGCGGCACCCGGAGAAGCGCTTCCATCCGATCTTTCGCTGGTTCGAGCGCTGGTGCAACGACGAATTCCGGCACGGCGAGTCGTTCGCGCTCATCATGCGCGCCCAGCCGCAGCTGCTGCGCGGGGGCAACGTCCTCTGGATCCGCTTCTTCCTCCTCGCCGTCTACGCGACGATGTACGTCCGCGACCACACGCGGCCGAAGCTGCACATGGCGATGGGGCTCGATCCCGACGAGTACGACTACACCGTGTTTCGCATCACGTCGGAGATCTCGAAGCAGGTCTTCCCCGTCACGCTCGACACCGACCACCCCGCGTTCCGGCGCGGCCTCGAGCGGCTGTTCGCGATCTCGCAGGAGATGGCCGCGGCCAAGGCGCGCGGCGGCGTGATCGGGCGGGTCCGCCAGGGCCTTTGCGCCGTCCGCGGCGTGGCGACCTTCGCGCGCCTGTACTGCCTGCCGACGAAGCGTCACGAGCTGCCGCGCACGGTCTGCATGCGGCCGGCCTGGTAAGCCGCGCCGGCGCGTCGACGACATCGCCATGGACGTCCTCGCGCCGCTTTCATTCACGATCTTCGCGTGGTGGTTCAGCACGGGGCTGATCCTCGTCCTCGTCGGCCGGCCGCCACGCACCTTCCGCTGGACGCTGCTCGGCGCGACCGCGCTCGCCGTCCTCGGCTTCGCCGGCCTGCGCGCGAGCAGCGCCGTCGAGTCGACGGCGTCGGCGTATTGCGCCTTCGTCTGCGCGCTGCTGATCTGGGCGTGGCAGGAGATCGCCTTCCTGCTCGGCGTCGTCACCGGGCCGCGGCGCAGCGAGTGCCCGCCGGACGCGCGCGGCTGGCGCCGCGCCGCGCTCGCCTTCCAGACCCTCGCCCACCATGAGCTGGCGCTGCTGGTGCTCGGCGCCGGCGTCGTCGCCGTCACCTGGCAGCAGCCCAACCGCACCGGCCTGTGGACCTTCGCCATCCTGTGGACGATGCGACAGAGCGCGAAGCTGAACGTCTTTCTCGGCGTGCGCAATTTCAGCGAGGAGTTCCTGCCGGCTCACCTCGCCTACCTCAAGAGCTACTTCCGGCGAGCGCGCATGAACGCGTTGTTCCCGGTCGTCGTGACCGCGTCGACCTGGCTCGCCGTCGTCCTCTGGCAGGCAGCGCTCGCCGCGCCCGCGGCGGCCGCGCCGACGGCCGCCCTCGCCTTCCCGGCGGCGCTTCTTTCGCTCGCCGTCCTCGAGCACTGGTTCCTCGTCCTGCCCCTGCCGTCGGTGGCGATGTGGAGCTGGAGCCTGCGCTCGCGCGCCCCTCCCGGCGAGGATCCGATCAGGCGCGATCCCCTCGACCGGCTCCCCGCGAAGACGGCCCTCTAGAATTCGCCCTTGACGTCGCTTCTTCCGCGGCGGCCCGAAAGCGACTCCGACATGGCTCGTGCGAGCGAAGGACAGCCGGCATGACCGGGGCGACGAGCGATCCGCTCGACCTCGGCAAGCTGTCGGCGTGGGCGCCCGAGCTCGCGCGCACCTTCGTCGCGCTGGCCAGCGACATCGCGATCGTCATCGACGCCGACGGCATCGTCCGCACGGTCGAGCAGGGCGATGCGAGGCCCGTGGCGCCCGACGCCGCCGACTGGATCGGCCGCTCGTGGGTCGATACGGTGAGCGGCGAGACGCGCGTCAAGATCGAGAAGCTGCTCAAGGAAGCGTCGAGCGAGGGCGTCGCTCGCCGGCGCGAGGTCAACCATCCGCTGCACGCCGGCGGCAGCCTTCCCATCGCCTACACGGCGGTGCGCCTCGGCGCCGGCGGGCCGGTGCTCGCGGTCGGGCGCGACTTGCGCGCCGTCGCCGCCATCCAGGAACGCTTCATCGAGTCGCAGCAGGATCTCGAGCGCGGCTACTGGAACGCGCGGCAGGCCGAATCGCAGTATCGGCAGCTGTTCCAGGTGGCGACCGACGCGGTGATGGTGGTCGATCCGGAATCGCTCGTCATCCTCGACGCCAATCCGGCCGCGATGCGCCTGTTCGCCAGCGCTGGCGATCCGCTCATCGGCAAGCCCGCGACGGCCGGCTTCGCCCCCTACTCGCGCGGGACGCTCAACGAGCTGTTCGCGAGCGCGCGCAGCAGCGGCCAGGGCGGGGAGATCCGCGCCCGCCTGCTCGGCACGACGGCGAGCACGAGCGTGGCGGCGACCTCGTTCCGCGCCGAGCACGACATGCGCCTGCTCGTCCGCGTTCGCGCCGTCGAGGCGCCGGGCGCGGCATCGGCATCGGCATCGGCATCGGCATCGGCCGACGCTGCACGCGACCCGGCGGCGGCGCTCGCGGCGAGCGGTGATTCCGCCGCCGCCGTCACCGACTCGAACGGCCGCATCCAGCTGGCGAACCGCGCCTTCCTGCGCCTGCTGGGGCTGGCAAGCGAGAGCGATGCGAAGGGCCGGCCCCTCCTCGACTGGATCGGATCGCCCGAGCAGCCGCTGGCCCGGCTCATCGCCCAAGTCCGGCGCCAGGGCGTCGTGCGCCGTTTCGACACCCTGCTGACGCCGGCGCGCGGCCCGGCCGAGCCGATCGACATCGCAGCGACGTTGCTGACCGAAGGCGATCAGGAGTGCATCGGCTTCACGCTGCACCGGCACGCGCCGGCGGCGGACGGCGAAAGCGCGTTGCCGTCCGGCCTGCGCGAAGGCCTCGAGCAGCTCGTGGCGCAGCTCGGCGAGATGCCGCTCGCCGAGCTCGTGCGGGAAGCGAGCGCGCTGGCCGAGAGGCATTTCGTCGCCCTCGCCCTTCAGCGCACCGGCGGCAACGCCGACGCCGCGGCCGCACTGCTCGGAACAGGGCGCCATCCCGGGGCGACGTGACGCTCACCAGCCCCGCCTTCGGCCAGGCTGACCTCACGAATTGCGAGCGTGAGCTCATCCATCTTGCCGGATCGGTGCAGCCGCACGGCGCACTGCTGGTCCTCGAGGAGCCGGCGCTGCGCGTCGTCCAGGCGAGCGCCAACGTGGCGGCGCTCCTCGCCGTCCCGGCCGACAGCCTGCTGCGCCAGCCCGTGGCCGAGCTCGGCGGCGACATCGAGGCCCGCATCCGCGCCCTGGCGCCGGCGCTGGCCTCCGGCGGCGACGACCCGGTGCCGATCCTGTGCACGGTCTCGGTCGGCGGCAAGCCGCGCGCCTTCGAAGGCACCGTCCATCGCGGCGGCGTCGATCTGCTGATCGCCGAGATCGAGCCGATCGGCTCGGACGGCGTCGAGACGGTCGACATCGCCGCGCCGCGCCTCACCGCGCTGCTCGGCGCGGCGGTGCAGCGCTACAGCGACGCGACCGCGATCGGGCCGCTCGCCGATGCCGTCGTCAGCTCGTTCCGCGACATGCTCGGCTACGACCGGGTGATGGTCTACAAGTTCGACCCCGACGGCCACGGCAAGATCATCGCGGAGGCGCGCGACCCTCGGCTCGAGACCCTCCTCGGCCACCATTACCCGGCGTCCGACATCCCGCAGCGTGCGCGCGAGCTCTACCTGCGCAACCGGCTGCGCGTGCTGGTCGACGTCCACTACGCGCCGTCGCCGCTGCAGCCGCGCCTGCTGCCGGGAGCCGGCGCCGATCTCGACATGTCGATGTGCTACCTGCGCAGCATGTCGCCGCTGCACCTGCAGTACCTGAAGAACATGGGCGTGACCGCGACGCTGGTGGTGTCGCTGGTGCGCGAGGGCCGGCTGTGGGGCCTGATCGCGTGCCACCACTATTCGGCGCGCAACGTCCGCTTCGCAGTGCGGGCCGCGGCCGACCTGCTCGCCGAGGTCGCCTCGACGCGCATCTCGGCGATCGAGAACTACGCGCACGCGCAGGGTGCGATCCAGGTGCGCCGGCTCGAGCAGCGCCTGGTCGAGGCGACCTCGACCGAGGGCGACTGGCGGCTCGCTCTCTTCCGCAATCCGCGCAACCTCCTGCAACCGCTCGAAGCCACCGGCGCCGCGCTCTTCCACGACGGCGAGCTGCTCACCGCCGGCGAAGTCCCGTCGACCGCCGAGCTGCGCGCGTTGCTGCGCTGGATCGAGACCCAGCGCTTCGAGACGCTGTTCAGCTGCAACTCGGTGTCGCGCGCCAATCCCGAGCTCGACGCGCTCACGCCGACGGCGAGCGGCGTGCTCGCGGTCAGGCTGTCGTCGTCCCGCCCCGACTACCTCGTCTGGCTGCGCAAGGAGCAGCTGCTGACGGTCACCTGGGCAGGCGACCCGTCCAAGCCCGTGGTCGGCAACGATCCGCTCGAGCTGTCGCCACGACGCTCGTTCGCGGCCTGGTCGGAGATCGTTCGAGGCACCGGCCTGCCGTGGACGAGCAGCGAGGAGTCGCTCGCGCGCGCGTTCGGCGCGTCGCTGGTCGACATCATGGTGCAGATCAACGCGGTGCGGCTGCTGATCGCAGAGCACCAGCTTGCGCAGATCCGCGCCAGCGTCGGCAGCTCGAACGAGCCGGTCGTCATCGCGGACGCACGAGGCCGCACCCTGTTCGCCAACGCCTCGTTCGCGGCGCTGCGCCGCAAGGGCAGCGCGGCCGGCGCGATCACGTCGGGCGGCGACGCGGCGACGGACGACCTGGCCGAGCTGTTCGATGCGCCCGAGGCGGCGCGCCGCATGCTCGCCTCGGTGTCGGAGGAGCGCCGGTCGTGGCGCGGCGAGCTCGGGCTCGTGCTGGAAGGCGGGGGCACGCTGCCGGTGGCGGTGCGCGCCGAGGTCGTGACGGCGCGCGACGGCTCGGTGCTCGGCTGCTTCGTCATCTTCGTCGACCTCACCGACAGCCGGCGGGTCGCCGAGGCGCGGCGCCACCTCGAGCAGTCGCTGTCGCAGGCGGTCGATCCGGCATCGGACGGCCTCGGCGCCGGCGTCGCCCGGCCCGGCGACCTGATGGGCGCCATCCTCGCCAATGCCAGCGTGGTCGCGATGGACCTCGCCGACGGCGGCAGTGCGACGTCGGTCGCTCCGCTGCTCGAGGAGCTCGAGGCCTCGACGCGGCGCGCGACGATGCTCTACGCGCGCATCCGGCGCTTCGACTCGGAGTAGCCGCTTCGGCTCAGCGCGGCACGCCGGTGGCCACGGCGAGCTCGTCGAACAGCGTGCAGTGCCACTCGAACGCGAGCTTGGCCTCGGCCACGACGACCTCGAGGTCGACGATCGGGGCGACGTCGAGGCCTTCGCGAAACCGCTGCGCGCGCGCCGCCACCTCGGCGTCGTCGCCGAAGTCGTAGAAGGCGGTGCCGACGCCCGCGCCGAGGTTCGTGCTGCGGGCGACGACGCGGCGCAGCATCTGCCCGCCGCTGAGATCGCCGAGATACCGCACGTAGGCGTGCGCGACGAGCGGCTCGGGACGCGTCGCGCCGAGCTCCTCGATCCGGCCGGCGTAGCGGGCGGCCGAGGCTTGGGTCGGCGCGGTCGCGCGGGTGCCGAGGCTCGCAAGGTCGGCCCGCAGCGCCGGCGTCCTCGCCAGCGCGGCGCAGTCGAGCAGCGCGATCGCCGGGTGCGACGCATGCCGCGCCAGCGCCGGCTCGAGCGCCTCGTAGATCACGAGCAGGTTCGCGAGCAGCGCCGCGTAGGCGTCGCGGTCGAGGCGGCCGGCCAGCAGCTCGGCCATGAAGGGCGATCGCTCCGCGGCGGCGTGCAGGTCGCTTGTCTCCGATCGCAGCCGCGCGGCCAGGCCGGATCTCAAGGTCGCGTGTCCGCTTCGGGCATCACGCCGATCATACGGAGTGGCCTCGCCCTCCCGACGCGCGCCTGCGCGTCGGCGCGGTGGTCACTGCA
>DATIDZ010000493.1:0-13270 GCA_035456045.1 Caldimonas sp. | reverse complement strand
CGCTCCGGCCACATCAGCAGGCCGCCGGCCGTGACGTTCAGCTGGCCGCCGGGCGGGTTCTCGACGACGCCGCTGCCGGACCACGTGATCGTCGTCGTCTCGCGCAGCACCGTGCGCGAGATCTCGCCGCTCGCCTGGTAGCGGGCGCTGCTGCGCGCGCTGCACGACAACGGCACCATCGCCGCGCCGTTCAGTCGCTTGCCGTCGGGCTGCAGGCGATAGCCGCGGACGTCGGCCCGCAGCCGCAGCGTGATCTCCACGAGCAGGACGAGTCCGCCGGTGATCGCCCTCTCGACGCGGACCGGGATCTCCCAGTGCGTCACCTGCACCGCGTTCGACCAGCGGCCGCCGTTGACGACCTGGACGTAGCCGCCGCGGTCGAGCGCGCCGCCCGGCAACGTCGCCTGGATGAGGTCGCCGCGCGAGCCGACCGGGATCGACGCGTAGCCCGCGCTGACGAGCGGATCGGACGCGCGCGAGAGCTGCGGCAGGCCGAAGCGGCCGAGCGCCGAGCCGAGGCGCACCTCCGACTGCGTCGGCATGTCGGGGAACTCCGGGTCGGGGCCGCCGGCCGGCCCGCTCGAAGTGCGGCCGAACTGGCCGTTGAGCTCGATCAGGTCGCGCGTCTCGTCGATGTTGACGTAGTCGATCGTCGGCACGAGCACGCTGACGATGAGCGGTGCCGCCGACTCCTGCAGGAAGTACGCCTGCGGCCGGCCCGCGCCGTCGTTGGCGAGGCCGCGATTGACCAGGAACCCCGTCGTCGCGCCGACGCCGTAGGCGCGAACGCGCGGCTCCTTGTCGAGGTGCACGGCGGTGCCGTCGAGGTTGTTGGTGCCCAGCTCCATCTGCAGCAGGTCGTCGGCGAACGCGAGCATGCGACGCCACGAGACCGGCTTGTCCCAGGTGAAGATGTTGCGCAGGCCGCACTCGCTCAGCACGCTGCCCCAGTCGGCGAGGACCGAGCCGCCGCTGAGATTGAGGATGCCGATGCACGTGTCGGGGAAGCGCCAGCGGTTGCCCAGCGCGAACGCGGGCGTGATCGCGAGGCTGCTGTAGGTGACCCAGGCGCCATTGACGCCGCGCATCGTCACCGCGTAGGCGAGCGTGCCGGCGGCGAGGTCGGCGGCGTAGCGCGCCTCGTTCTGCGCGGTCGCCGGCGTGTCGGTGGCGATGACCGTCGCTGGCGACGCCGCGCTGCCCACCTCGGCGGCGCACGCGGTGATGAAGAACACGCCGTCGCCGCCGACGCTGCGCAGGCCGTCGATGCCGTTGTCGTAGCCGGCATCAGGCGGCTGCACGCGCTGGCTCTCGGGCAGCGCGAAGCCGCGCGCGCGCGCCATGAGGCGCAGCGTCGGCAGCGTCTGCCCGTCGACGAAGTCGCGGCACAGGTGCGCCGCGTCGACGGCCGCGCTGCTCGGCACGCGGCCGAGCATGTCGAGCTGCCGGTACTGCGGATCGACGAGCAGCGACGGCAGGTCGATGCTGGTTCCGAGCGCCCGCATCTTGCGTTCCGTCGGCGCGCCGCCGAGCGCACGCGCGCGGCGATCGGGCGAGGACTGCAGCGCGGTCGTGCCGGCAGCGGGATCGAGGTTGTTCGGGACGACGAGCGCGCGGCCGTCGGTGAAGAGCGCCCAGACGTTCTGCATGCGCGCCGACACGCCGACGCGCTGCAGGGCCGGCATGGCCTGCAGGCGCGCCGCCAGCGCGTCGCTGTCGAAGCGCACGCCGCCGGCGGCCAGCGCCGTCACCTCGCGCGCGACCGCGTCGAGCGTCGCCACGCGCTCGGCCGCGCTGACCGGGGTGCCGGGCGTCCCGGCGGTGGGCGCGCCGTCGCCGGTGAAGGTGGGATTGCCCCCGCCTCCGCCGTCGCCCGCTCCGGGGTCGCCGGCACCGCCCGCGACGTCGCCTGCGCCCGCGTCGCCACCGCCGCCGCATGCGGCGAGCGAGGCGGCCACCATGCTGCTGCCGGCAAACGCCAGCAGGCGACGCCGGCTCAGAAGAAGATCCTGTCTCATGGTCGTCCCTCCATCGATCGATGGAGCCGACTCTAGAAACGGGACCGTTATGACAGCGTTATCTGCGCGGAGCCCGTTCGGCGCCGGGCGGAGCGGTCACGAATCAGCTCTTCGGCGCGGTCTTGCTCGTCGACGACTTGTGGGTGGTCGACTTGTGGGCGTCGTGAGCCGTCGCCTTGTGCGTCGACGAGCTCTTCGCCGTCGACTTCTTGGTGCTCGAGTGGCCCGTCGACTTCGCGGGCTTGGCGCTGGCCTCTTTCGACTGCTGCGCCTGCAGGTCCTGCGCGTGCTTCTCGATGGCCGCCGCCTTGGCCGGATCGGTGCTCGTGGTGACGCCGCCCGTGCCTTGGGCATACGCGCCCGCCGCGGCGACGGACATCGAAAGGAGGAGAGCGAGCTTTTTCATGAGGGGCCTCGGAGGCTGTGGGTGTCCTCTCTCAACGGTCGACGCCCAGCCGGGGATGACCGCCGCGGCCTCGCCGCATCGGCGGCCCGGGCGTCGGTGAAGTGCGCCGCTCGCGCTACAGGCGGTCGACGCTGAAGTACTCGCGCACCGTCTCCGCCGCGACGCCTTGCAGGAACGCCGCGAGCTCCGCGTCGAGCCCGGCCGTGTAGGGGTTGCCGACCGGCGATTTCTTGTGGATCGCCGCATACGTCGTGCATGCCGCGAGGTAGGTGCCGGCGAGCGTCGGGTGGCGCTTGTCGGGCTGGTACAGCTCGAGCGACGGCCGCTTCGACACCGCCTTCGCGAAGGCGAGCCCGGCCGGGATCACGAGCGCGTCGTTGGCGTTGCCGGCGAGCGTGTACTGCTCGGCGAGCTGCGCGGTCATCTCGGGCTTGTCCTTGTAGGCCCACGACATGAACAGCATCGGCTGGGCACCGTACTTCTTGACGATCGCCGCGTCCTTCTTCACCGTGTCGCGGAACGCGCCTTCGAGCTGCGGATGGATCGGGCACTGGCTGCAGTCCATCATGATGACGGCGTCGAACTGGCGTCCCGGCGGATTGAAGACGATCTTGTTGCCGGGAACGAACGAGTACTTGCCGATGCCGTCGGGCTGCAGGTAGGTCGCGACGTCGTGCCAGTCGAGGCCCGAGCCGCTGATCGTCACCGAGGTCCCGCGGTACTTGCCTGCGGGATCGGCGGCGTTGGCCAGCTCGTTGTAGTGGCCGTGCATGCTGTTGTTGTAGTAGAAGAAGCTGTTGCCGACCCAGAGGACGGAGCGGATGGGCGCGCCTGCGGCGTCGATGCGCGCCGGCTTGGTCTGCGCGCTTGCCGGCGCGGCGACGCCGAGGACGAGCGACGCTCCGAGGACGATGGCGAGGGTGCGGAAGGACTGCATGGCGACTCCTTGGTGCGGACCCACGATGATCTCATCGCGGCCCGGTGCCGCGCGCCGGGTCGTCGCGCGGCAGGACGTCGGCGAAATCGCCGAAGCGCTTCCACTTCGGGATCGGCGGCGTGTAGCCGGCGCGCGGCACGTAGGGCGAGGGCTCGGCGACCGTCATGCGATGGATGTAGCGCGGGCAGTTCGGAAAGATCCGCGCCGCGTGCACCCGCACGACGAACTGCGCGCCCGGCCAGCTCGCCAGCAGGGGATCGTCCTCCGCGAGACGCGCGGAGCCGTTGACGCGCAATCGGTGGGGTCGCTCGAAGTCGATGAAGAGCAGGGCGACCGCCGGATTGACGACGACGTTGCCGAGGCTGCGGAACATGCCGTTGCCGTCGTAGCTCGGGAACGCCAGCTCGGCGTCGGCCGTCACCCGGACGAAGCCGGGCGCGCCACCCTTGTACGAACAGTCCGGCCGACCCGAGGCGTCGGCCGTCGCGAGGAAGAAGAGCGGGCGGCTCTCGATGAAGGCCCGATCCTCGGCCGTGAACGCCGTGCGCGAGAGCTTCTCGTCGAGGCGGTCGGCGAGCAGGCGTGTGTCGCAGCGGTCCTGCAGCTGCCGCATGCCGGCGTGGTACGCGGGGTCGTCGCTGCGATCGGTGGATGCGGACATGCGCGCCTCGGCTCGCCGGGGACCCGAACCGCTCAGCGCTTCTCGCCGGCCAGGACCCACTTCTCGCCGGTGGCCTGGCCGTCGCGGACCATCGTCATGGTGCCGTCGAGGCGCGGCCCGCGAACCACGCCTTTCCAGAGCAGCTTGCCGTACTGCGGGCTCTCGGTCTCAGCCTCGAACAGGACCGCGTCGCCGGACGTCGTCGCCGTGTAGGCGCCGTCGCCGTAGCCGTAGGGATCGCACGCGCTGGAGCGAAAGCGCCCATCCTTGAAGCTCAGCGTGTCGGCGTCGCCCGACGTCTCGCCGCACTTGAGGACGATGCCGTCGAAGTTCCTGCCGTCGAGCGACGCGCGCGACGCCTGGCCTCCGCCAGCGGAGCCGGCCATGCGAAGCGGGGACACGAACAGGGAACGCGGATCGAAGAGCAGCGACATGACGGGCCTCCTGTTGACGACCGATCCGATCCCACCCGGCGGCTTCGCCGGGTGCGCGACGAGCGAGGTCATCGTACTGCGACGGCGCCCGTTCGTCTGCGCGACGAGGCCGGTTGAGTCAGATCAACTCGCCGGGCCGGATCGCGATGAAGATGCTGCGTCGACCGCCGCCCCAACGTGCCGGAACCGCCCTCTCCCTTCGCGCCTCGGGTCGATGCCCGCGCCGGGCGCCGTCGGTTCGTTCTCTTCGGCGCCGCGGTCGTCGGCCTGGCCGGCTGCGCCCCGGTGCGCGCGCCGTCGCCGCGGCGTGAATGCGACCTTCCCGTCCCGTTCCCCGACCAGGACAACCTCGACGCGCTGGCCGGCTGCTGGCGGCCGCAGGTCATGCGGCGCGACCTGCCCATCACCCGCTACGAAGTCGTCGCGCGCGACGGCCGGACCGTGCTGCATTCGGTGGCCGACGGGGCGACCTCGGGCCTGCGCTGCGAGGTCGACGTCGACCCGAACGAGGCGCCGTGGCTGCACTGGTCGTGGCGGGTCGACGACGTCGATCTTCGCGCGACGGTGGCCGCCGACGAGCTCGACGACTCGCCGACTCGCGTGATCGTCGCCTTCGACGGCGACAACGCGCTGCTCACCCCGCGCGATCGCCTGTTCCACGAGATGGTGGAGACGGTGACCGGGTACGCCGCGCCGTTCGCGACGCTGATGTACGTGTGGGACGGCAACGCCCCGGTCGAGAGCGTCTTCCGCTACCCGCGCACGAGCCGCATCCGCTACCTCGTCGTCGAAAGCGGCGCCGCCCGCACGGGGCAGTGGCTCCGCTATTCGCGCAACGTCGTCGACGACTACCGGCGCGTCTTCGAGGCCGAGCCGGGCCGCATTCGCGCGTTGGCGGTCCTGACCGACAGCGACGACCTCAAGACGCACTCCGAGGCGTGGTACGCCGACGTGGGGTTCAGCCGGGCGCCGGGGTGAAGGCGCTCATCCGGCCGGGTTGAGGACGAAGTCGTACTCGACGAGGTAGCTGCCGTCCGCCTGCGCCTTCCAGTCGGCGATCAGCGACGGGCGAACGCCGAAGACCGCATCTGAGTCGAGGTAGGGGTCGCCCCGGCGGAAGACGTGGGTGATGAGCGTCTCGTAGCCCGGCGCCTTGATCATGAAATGCAGGTGCGCCGGGCGCCACGGATGCCGGCCCGTCGCCTTCAGCAGGTCGCCGACCGGCCCGTCGTGCGGAATCGGGTAGGGCATCGCGAGGATCGAGCGGAAGCGGTAGCGGCCCTCGGCATCGGCGACGAGGCGGCCGCGCGCCTGGGCGTGGTCGATGCCCGCGTGCTGCACGTCGTAGAGGCCTTCTTCGTCGGACTGCCAGACGTCGAGCTCGGCCCCGGCGATGGGCTCGCCGCGCAGGCCGCGCACGCTGCCGCGCACTTCGCACGGGATGCCGCGTGCGCCGTTGGCGATGTCGGCACCGAGCTCGTAGCGCGGCGATGCCTCGACGTGGAACGGCCCGAAGACGGTGGCTTCGGTGCACCCTGGCGGCTTGTCGTTGTTGATCGCGACCGTGAGCATCGACAGGCCCAGCACGTCCGACAGCAGGATGAATTCCTGCCGCTGCTCGTCGGTGAGGTGGCCGCAGCGCGTCAGGAACTCGATGCCCTGCGCCCACTCCGGCTCGGTGAGCTCCACCTCTCGCGCGAACGCGTGGAGGTGCTTGACCAGGCTCGTCATGATCGTCTTCAGCCGCGGGTTCGCGGTGCTCGCCTGGCGGGCGAGGACGGCGTCGGTGAGGGTGTCTTTGTCGAGGTTCTGCACGGTCGCGGTCCTGGGCTGGTCGAAGCGGGTGGGTCGAAGCGGGCGTCACTGCCCCATCACGCGGGCGAGCACGTCGGCGGCGTCGTCCGCCGACCTGCCGCGCCAGGCGACGATCTGGTCGGGGCGGACCAGCGCCAGCGGCATCTCGTAGAGCGCGCGCAGCGCGGGCTGCGCGAGGCGAACGACGCGCAGGTCGATGGCGCGCGCCGCGGCCTCGGCTTCGAACGCTGCGGTGGAGGGAGCGTCGGGTCCGAGGGCGAGCAGCGTCCATTCGCTGTGGAAGAGATCGAACAGCGATCGGCCGTCGTCGAGCCACGCGTGCGGCGGTCGGCCGCCGGGACTCGCGGTGGCGGTGTAGGTGTTCGGCTCGTCGGGCGGCAGCGCGGCACCGTCGCCGACGATGACCGGCGAGCCGTCGTAGCGCCCGCCGAACGTCACGCCGGGAATGTCGAACTCGAGACGCGCGTGCTCGTCGAGGTGGCGCGACGCGCGCTCGCGCTCGGCGCGTCCTCGCGCCGAGTCCTCGTCGAGCTCGGGCTTCGCGACGAACAGGCCCACCGAGTCGGCGAAGCGCCGCGCGTACGCGGTGTTGCGTTCCGCGAGCGGCTTGCGCTCGGCCTCGTAGCTGGCGAGCAGCGCCGGCGGCGCGTGGCCGCGGATCACGCTTGCGAGCTTCCAGGCCAGGTTCACGGCATCCTCGATCGCGGTGTTGTAGCCGAGGCCGCCGGTCGGCGTGAAGAGATGCGCGGCGTCGCCGGCGATGAACACGCGCCCGCGCCGGAAGCGTCGGGCGACGAGCGCATGGCCGGCGAGCCAGGTGCCCGTCGACAGGACCTCGATCGGCAGCTCCGCGCCCAGCGCTTCGGCGAGGACGCGGCGCGCGTCGTCCGCGCTCCAGAGGTCGGCGTTCTCGCCCGGCTTGAGCGCGGCGTGGAAGGCGTACTCGCAGACGCCGTCGACCGAGGCCATGAAGGCGCGCCGCTGCCGGTTGACGGCGACGTACATCCACGCCTTGCGATGACGCAGGACCTCGGCCAAGGCGGGCGCGCGCAGGTACACGGCGAACATCCGGCCGCCCATGAACTCGCGCTCGATGCCGGCGTCGCCGCTCCAGTCGATGGCGAGCTCGCGCCGCACGACGCTGCGCGCGCCGTCCGCGCCGACGAGGAACGCCGCGTCGATCTCCTGCGCCGCGCCGCCCTCGGTCGGCCGGATCGTCGCGCCGACGCGGTCACCCGCGTCGCTGAAGCGCTCCAGGGTCCAGCCGTAGCGGAGGTCGACCGACGGCCACGCCTGCGCATGCCGGAGCAGCACCTGCTCGACGAACTTTTGCGACACGCGATGCGGCAGCTCGGCGGCGCTCCACGACGCGCCGAGCGACTTGATCCGCACGACGGCCTCGTCCGCGGTGGGCAGGCGGATGCGCGCGAGCTCGTGACGGGCGAAGCGCGTGAAGTAGGCGATGTCGGTGGGATGGTCGCCGGGCAGCCCGAGCGCGCGCACCTCGTGCGCGAAGCCGAGCCGCCTGAAGTGCTCCATCGTGCGCGCCTGCGTCGCGTTGGCCTGCGGGTTGAACGCCGTGCCCGGCTTGGCATCGACCAGCAGGCAGCGGACGCCGCGGCGGCCCAGCTCGTTAGCGAGCATCAGGCCGCACGGGCCGCCGCCTGCCACGAGAACATCGGTCTGCATCGCGCTGGATTTCGCGGGCGGCGGCCGTCGCCGCCCTGAGGCAGGAGCCTATCAGCCGCTCCGGCGCGCGCGTTCGCCCGGAGCGATTTCAGGGAGAGCACCAGGTCGGCCTGCTGCTGCGCCGTCAGCGCGCAGGCGAGCCGCGCGCGTCGTCGGTCGCGACCCCCTCGAGCGTCGCCACGGCATGGCAAGGCGCGTGCCTCCGGACTCGTTTTCAGCAGCGTGCGGCGGGGGATTGACGCGCTCATTTCACGGTGCTGAGATAGCGCCCCACCGCCGAGGCCTCGCCGCGCTCCGCGCATGAAGGTCTCGCAACGATCCGCTGAGGAGACCTTCATGAACCTGCGTTCATTGGCCTGCGCCGCGCTCGGCGTCGGCTCGATCACGGCGGCGTCGGCTGCCGGCATCAACACCACCGATCCGGCCCTCGTCGCCGCGTTCCAGAGCGGGCTCACCGTGCAGACCTTCGAGTCGATCGCCGGCCGGACACCGCAGGCGATCAACGCCTACACGCAGGGCGCCGCCGTCAGCCCGACGGCCTTCGTCTTCAACCAGCTGCCCGGCGTGCAGTTCTCCGTCGGTGGTGCGGTCGGCACCAACATGCCTGCGCTGTACCAGCTCGGCGGAACGCTCGCGGCCAACGCGCATTCGGGCACCACGGTGCTCGGCCCGGTCGACTTCGACTTCACCACCAAGTTCGGGCCGGGCGCGTTCATCGAGGTGTTCTTTCCGGTCAAGGTCAGCAGCGTCGGCTTCTGGCTCAACCCGGCGCTCGGCAACGTGACGCTGATCGCTGCCGACACCAACTTCGCGTTCTCGGGGCTCGCCGAGACGACGCTCGAGACGTTCGCCGGCACCGCCGGAAGCTTCGCCGGCATCTCGCGTCCGACCGCCGACATCGGCGGCTTCAAGATCATCGGCACCGGGACCACGGGCTTCACCATCGACGATTTCAGCTACGGCGTGAGCGGCGTCGTGGCGACCCCCGTGCCCGAGCCGGCCGAATGGGCACTGCTGCTCGGCGGTGCCGCCGCGATCGCCGCCTGGCGCCGGCGCGGAAGTCGGCCGCGCGCATAGCGGCGATCGCCGCCGGCACGGCGAGCCGTGCCGGCGTGAGGGCTACCGGTCGTCGTGGCGGTGCTTGCGCTCGCCGCGGTCGCCGTCGCGGTCGAAGCCGCGGTACCCGTCGTGCCAGCCATGGCGCCGCCACTCGGCATGACGCCAGGCGCGCTCGCGCTCCCATTCGAAGCGCGCGTCGTCGCGCCAGCGCGGCCGCTCGACCACGACGCGCGGTGCCACGTAGACGGGCGGCCTGACGTACACCGGTGCGGGCGGCACGTACGCGGCGCGCGGCTGCACGTACACCGGTCGCGGCTGAACGTAGACCGGTGCCGGCTCGACCCAGGCCGGGCCGGTCTGGAATCCGATCGCGAGGGTGACGTCGGGGCGCGCCTCGGCGACGGTGGCGGCACCGAGGGCCGCGGCGGCGAGGGTGGCGGCGACGAGGAACTTGGCGGAGGAGAAGCGCTTCATGACGGCTCCTGGAGTTGCGATGGAGGGCATCTTGCGCGACCCTCCATGAACCGAAGCTGAACGAAACGAATCGAGCGCTCAGGCCGCGTGCAGCACGATGTCGACGCGGCCGCCGCCCGTCTCCGAGCGGGCCAGGACCAGCTCGCCGCCGTGGCTCGCCACCAGGTCGTTGACCACGGCGAGGCCGACGCCATGCCCGGGCACGCGCTCGTCGCCGCGCACGTGCAGCTGCAGGATCGCGCGCGTGTCGCCGAACCCGGGGCCGTCGTCGTCGATGCGCAGGAGCAGGCGGTTGCCCTCGCGGCGGACGCTGACGGCGACGCGCCGGCGCGCCCACTTGGCGGCGTTGTCCATGAGGTTGCCGAGCATCTCGAACGCGTCGCCCTCGTCGATCCGCCAGGCGAGCGCGGGCGCGCAGTCGAGCGCGAAGACGAGGCCCTTGTCGGCATACACCTTGGCGAGCGAATCGCGGATGCGTTCGAGCACCGGCGCGAGCGCCAGCGCGGGAACGAAGCGCGACGCGCCGCTCGCGGCGGCGCGGCCGAGCTGGTGCTGGACGATGTCGTCCATCCGCGTCACCTGCGCGGCGACGGTGGCCGGCAGCTGCGCCGGCTCGGCGAGCGCGGTGCGCAGCACGGCCAGCGGCGTCTTCAGGCTGTGCGCGAGGAAGCTCAGTGCCTCGCGGTAGCGCGTCTGTCGCTGCCGCTCCTGCGCGATCAGCGCGTTGAGGTTGTCGGTCAGCGCCGCGACCTCGACCGGGTAGCGGCCCTCGACCGCCGTCTGGTCGCCGTGCTCGATGGCGCGGATCTCGCGGGTCGCCCGGGCGAGCGGCGCCAGGCCCCAGCGCAGCAGCACGGTCTGCGACGCGAGCAGCAGCAGCGCGGCGCCGCCCAGCCACGCCCACGACGTGCGCTCGAAGACGGCGATCTCCCGGTCGAGCTCGGCCTTGTCCTCGAACACCGAGAGCACCAGCGGCACCGGGCCCGCGCTGCCGGCCCACGACACGCCGGTGGCGACGGCGAGGTACTCGCGCGCGCCGGCGCGAGCGACCTCGTAGCGCCACTGCCCGGTGGCGACGTCGCGCAGCAGCGGCGCCTCGGCGCCGACTGTCGACGCCGAGCGCCAGGTCTGGCCGCGCGCGACGTTGACGATGCTCGCGTACAGGCCCGAGCCCGGCAGCGAGAGGCGCGGCTCGGGGAACGCCGCCGGCATCACGAGCGCGCCCGACGCGTCGACCTCGGCCGCCGCCAGCAGCAGGTAGACGGTGCTCTGCAGCTGCGCGAAGCGCGCCGCGCGAACGCTCTCTTCGTGCGCGCGCTGCACCGCCCAGCCGGCGCCGGCGAGGAACACGACCAGCATCAGCGCCGCGCCCAGCATGAGGCGCGCGCGCAGCGAATCGCGCCACCTCATCCGAGCGTGAACCGGTAGCCGCGGCCGCGCAGGGTCTCGATCGGCGCGAGCGTGCCGTCGGGGTCGAGCTTGCGGCGCAGGCGTCCCATGAGCACCTCGAGCACGTTGCTGTCGCGATCCTCGTCGTGCGGGTAGAGGTAGTCGGAGAGTTCCTGCTTGCTGACGATGCGGGCGCGCTCGCGCACCAGGTATTCGAGCAGCCGGTACTCGAACGCGGTGAGCTCGACGGAAGCGCCGCCGACGCGCGCCGACTGCGCCGAGAAATCGATCGCGAGGGGGCCGAGGACGAGGACGTCGGAGGCGGCCTTGATGGAACGGCGCAGCAGCGCCTTGACGCGTGCGGCGAGCTCCGGATACTCAAACGGCTTGACGAGGTAGTCGTCGGCGCCGGCCTCGAGGCCGACGACCTTGTCCTGCCAGCTGCCGCGCGCGGTGAGGATCAGGATCGGCACCGTTCGTCCCTCGCCGCGCAGTCGCTTGACGACGTCGATGCCGCTCAGGCGCGGCAGGCCGAGATCGACGATGACGACGTCGACGGGGTACTCCTGCGCCTGGAACAGGCCGTCCGCGCCGTCGGCGGCGTGGTCGACGCGGTAGCCATCGGCCTCGAGCTGACGCGCCAGGCCGAGCCGAAGCGCCGCGTCGTCCTCGATCAGCAGGACGCGCACGCGCCGACCCGGCCCATCAGCCCACGACGCGGCCGCTCGCGACGTCGACGATGACGACGCGGACCTCGCCCTGCGCGGTCAGGATCTTGACGCGCCACACCGGGCGGCGGTCGACCTCGGCTCGCTCCACCGCGAGGACGCGGCCGCTGGCGGCGCGCTGCGCGACGGCGGCGGCCTCGTCGCGGCCGACGTCCGCCCACGCCGGCAGCGCCGACGCGAGCAGCAGCGCGCACAGAAGGGAGCCGAGCGCTTTCATCCGTCTATCGTCCCACAGGTTCCACCGAGACGCGGACCGGAACGAACGCGCCGGGGTTGTCCTGCATCAGCGTCGAGAACCGCTGGCCGCGGTACTCGTAGTCGACGCGGTAGCCGACGAGGCGGGGCTGGACGTCGCTCACCGTGCGGCACGAGGTCACCTCGCGCGCGGCGGGCTCGACCGGCTGCTCCCAGCGCGTGCGGTTGGCGATGTTGTCGCCGGTGAGCGCACCGACGACGGCACCCACGGCCGTCGCGGCTTCGCGGCCGTGACCGCGCCCGACCTGGTGGCCGATCAGCGCGCCGGCCAGGCCGCCGACGACGACGCCGCCGTAGTTGCGTCGGGCCGGCTGCGCCTCGGAGACCCACTCGCTGCGGCACTCCTGGCGCGGCACCGTGACGTTCTCGTACTGCGCCTCGACGTCGATGACGCGGGCGTTGTCGGTGTAGGTGTGCGCCTGCGCGCCGAAGGCGGCGCCGGCGGTGGCGAGCAGGACCAAGAGGGCGGGGCGGTTCATGGAAGGCTCCATCGGTGGGGACGGGTGCATCTTGCGGGCCGATGCCTGAACCGATGCTGAACGGAATCGATCGCTCGGCGCCGGCTCGATTCGTCGCGGCGGCGGGCAGCGCGGTCGAGGCGTTCCGGCGCTACGCTCGCACCTTCACGGAGGCGAGCACATGCGAATCGCAGCGATGGGTGCGGGCGGGCGGGGCGGCTCGTGAGCGCGACCGCGACGCCGTTGCCGCCCCTGACGCTGCGCGGCGTGCGCACCGTCGCCGTCGAGGTGCCGCTGCGCCGCGTGCTCGGCACCAGCGCTGCCGTCGTCCGCGCCGCGCCGTTGCTCCTCGTCGACGTGGAGAGCGAGCAGGGCATCGTCGGGCGCACGTACATCTTCGGCTATCGCCGCAGCGGCGCGCGCTCGATCGCGCAGGTGGTGGAGGAGGCGGCCGAGCTGGTCCGCGGCGAGGCGATCGCGCCGTTGGCGCTGGCCGCGACGCTGCAGCGCCGCTATGCGCTGCTCGGCGTCACCGGCATCGTGCGGATGGCGCTGTCGGCGCTCGACGCCGCGCTGTGGGACGCCGTCGCCGTCGCTGCCGGCGTGCCGCTCGCCACGCTGCTCGGCAGCGCGCCGCGGCCGGTCCGCGCCTACAACTCGTGCGGGCTCGGCCTGATGACGCCAGACGCGGCCGCCGACGAGGCCGAGGCGCTGCTCGAGGGCGGCTTCGAGGCGGTCAAGCTGCGCCTGGGCTATCCCACGCTCGACGACGACCTCGCGGTGACGCGCGCCGTGCGGCGACGGCTGCCCGCCGACGTGTCGCTGATGGTCGACTACAACCAGGCGCTGTCGCGGGTCGAGGCGCTCGAGCGTGGCCATGCGCTGCAATCGGAAGGAGTGTCCTGGCTGGAAGAGCCGGTGCGCCATGACGACCTCCCGGCCAACGC
>DATIDZ010000492.1:0-12800 GCA_035456045.1 Caldimonas sp. | reverse complement strand
CGGCGAGACCGCGGCGACCAGCGCAGCCAGCGGCTCGCCGTGGCCGCCCTCGACGCCGAGCGCCGCCGCGATGGCGCCGGGCAAGGCCGCCGCCTCGTCGACCTGCGTCAGCTCGACCCAGCACACGCCCTGCGGATAGCTCGTTCGCCGCGCCGCGAGCAGGTGCCGGGCCAGCAAGGACTTGCCGATGCCGCCGGCGCCGACGACGCTGACGAGCCGATGGCGATCGACCAGCGCAGCGAGCGCGTCGAGGTCGTCGGCGCGGCCGAGCAAGGCGGGCAGCTCGGCGGGCAGGTTCGTGCGCGGCCCGCGCGGGCCAGGGAGGGCGGCGTCGGGCGTCGCCGCCGGCGACGCTGCGTGATCCGGCGGCAGCGCAGGCGCTGCCGATTCGATCGGCGCGACGAAGCGATAGCCGCGTCCCGGGACGGTCGCGATGACGTCGCCGCCGACCACCTTGCGCAGGGCGCTGGCCTGCGCGGCCAGGTTGTTCTCCTCGACGACGAGGCCGGGCCAGACCAGGTCCATGAGGGTGTGCTTGTCGACGAGCTTTCCGGGCCGGGCGGCCAGCGCGTGGAGGAGGTCGAAGGCGCGACCACCGAGCGCAGCCGGAACGCCGTCCGCCAGCAGGCGGCGCTCCTCGGGTTGCAGTTCGAAACGGCCGAAGCGCAGCGGCGCAGCAGCCCCTGGCGTGCTCATGGCGGGGCGTCGAACTCGTGGCTCAGAGGTTCAGCTTAGCAGCCCGTCGAGCGCGCCGCGACGCGCCGTTTCACGACGTTGGAGAGCGATTTCAGCGCGCTTTCATGACGCGCTCGCGCGCGGCGCCGACAGTGATGCCGTCCTCGCAGCCGGCGGCGTCACCGACCGCGTTGCGGCTCCCCGTTCACCCGCCACCCCGCCCTGCCATGCCCGTGTCCAGCTTCGTCCATGCCGCGTTGTCCGCCGCTGCCGTCGGCCTCTTGCTCGTCACCCTGCGCAGCGCCGGCCCGCGCGCCGGCGGGCTGGCGGCAGCGGTGCCCATCAACTCGATCCCGGCCCTGTTCTGGCTCTCGCTCGAGCACGGCGGCGGCTATGCGACCTCGGCCGTCGTCGGCTCGCTGTGGGGCACGGGTCTGACGGTCCTGCTCGGGACCAGCTTCGCGCGCCTGACGCTGGCCGTGCAGGCGGCGATGCCGCGTCGGCACGAGAGCGACCCGCATCGAGGCACGACGCGTCGCACGGGCACGGCGCTGTCGATGGCCGCGGCCGGTGCCATGTCGCTGGTCGTGACCGAGCTGTCGCGACACAGCGGCCCGCAGCTCTGCGGCCTCGTCGCCGCCGTCCCGATCGTCGGCCTGTTCGCGCTGCGCGCCGGCTACCGGCAGGGCGGCGCGCCGTTGATGCTGCTCGTCCTGGGCGGCTACCTCGACGGCATGGCGGCGAAGGCGGCGTTCCTCGCCGCGCTCGCGCTGGCCTGGGCCGTCGGTGCCGGTGCGTGGGCGTGGCCGATCGCGCTCGCTGCCGCGGCGCTCGCGCTGCGCGTCAAGCACGTCAGGGCGCGCGCCCACGCCGCAGCCTGAAGACGCCACGTCTCGGCGTGTCACGGCGACGGTGTCGCCGCCCGCGTCGCGGTCGATCCGAGGCGGCCACGGGGCGATCGAGCCTCGTCCTTCATGAAGCGGCGACGCCGATTCGGTCGCGGTCGGCGCGCCGCGGCGCGTTGTCGTCAAATGCGGTCTCGTTCTCCATCGCCGGGGTTGCGCATGCCGCTCGTATTGCCGTTTCCTGTCGACCACTCCGAGGAGGTCGTGCGCGTCGCGAGGGTCTTCGAATCGAAGCTCGGTGTTACCGGCCGGCACGCGGCGGGCTGAGCGCAGCGTCGATCCATGCACGCCTGCTGCGGTCCGGTGCCGTCGCCTTGCTCCGACGAGGACGCCGCCGCTGCCCGTGCCCCCGAGCAGGGTGCGGCGGCCGCGCCGGCGCGTGATGCGCCCGGCCTTCGCTCCGCCTGGTGCGACGTCCCCGCGGGCAGCTTCATGATGGGCAACGACGGCCCCGATGCCGTGCCGGGGGACGGCGAGGGACCGGTCCGCCGCGTGACGCTCGATGCCTTCCGCATCGCCGCGACGACCGTCACCAACGCCGAGTTCGCCACCTTCGTTCGCGCGACGCGCCACGTCACCGATGCCGAGCGCGCCGGCCGCTCGTTCGTCTTCTACCTGCAGGTGCCGGCGGCGCAGCGCCGCCCCGGCGCTCGCCCGGTCGCCGGATTGCCGTGGTGGCTCGCGATCGACGACGCGTGCTGGCAGCGACCCGAAGGGCCCGGCTCCGACATCGGCGACCGTCCGCTGCATCCGGTGGTCCACGTGTCGTGGCGCGACGCGTCGGCGTATTGCGCCTGGTCGAGGACGCGCCTGGCGAGCGAGGCCGAGTGGGAGCGGGCGGCGCGGGGCGGCCTCGAAGGCAGGCGCTTCGCGTGGGGCGACGAGCTGCGCGACGACGCCGGCGAGCCGCGCTGCAACGTCTTTCGCGGCGAGTTTCCGAACCGCCCCGCGCCGGGATGGCGGCCCGGCCCCGTCGACGCCGGCGCGGGCGAGGCCAACGGCTTCGGCCTCTTCAACGTCTGCGGCAACGTCTGGGAGTGGTGCGACGACCGGTGGGCCGACGGCAGGCGCGCCCTGCGCGGCGGCTCGTTCCTCTGCCACGACTCGTACTGCAACCGCTACCGCGTCGCGGCGCGACATGCCAACACGGCGGACACGTCGGCGAGCAACATCGGCTTTCGCATCGTCGTGCTGTGACGGGGCCGCCGGCCGCCGGCACGTCGTATGCCGATCCGGGCCATCGGGCCCGGGAGGGCCTCTCGTCAAGGAGCACCGCATGTTTCTGGGAAGACTCGCCGCCGTCGCCGCGCTCGCCGCAGGCGGGTACTGGCTGAAGAAGAAGATGGGCCCGCCGGCCCCGCAGGGCACGGGCGAGCTGTCGTTCGTGCAGGACTCGATCGAGGTGGACGTGCCGATCAGCACCGCCTACAACCAGTGGACCCAGTTCGAGGACTTCCCGAAGTTCATGAAGGACGTCGAGGAGGTTCGACAGGTCGACGACACGCACCTTCATTGGCGCGCCATCATCGCCGGCCAGCCGGTCGAGTGGGATGCCGAGATCACGACCCAGATCCCCGACCGGCGCATTTCGTGGCGGAGCACGAGCGGCCCGTCGAACTCCGGTGCCGTCACCTTCGACCGCGTCACCGACAACCGCACGCGCATCACCCTGCGCATGTCTTACCGCGCGCCCGGCCTGGTCGAGAAGGTGGGCGATGCGCTCGGCGCGGTGCGCATCGAGCTGAGCGGCAACCTGCACCGCTTCGCCGACTTCATCCAGACGCGGCAACGCGAGACCGGTGCCTGGCGCGGCACCGTGACGGGAGGATCGACGAGCGGCGATGACGGCGCCGGCCCGCGCGGGCAGGGCGCGCGCGGCGGTCTCGACCGACCGACCGCCGACGGCGTCCGCGACGCGCGAACGCCGGTCTAGGCGGCCGGCGCGGCGCGGCGACAATCGGCGCCATGGACGACGCCGCTTCCGCCCCGCCGCTGCCCGATCGCCTCTCGGTCGATCCTCGCAGCCCGCACCATGTCGCCGCCGTGTTCGAGCACGGCGTCGGCATCCGCCTCAACGGCAAGGAGCGCTTCGATGTCGAGGAGTACTGCCTGAGCGAGGGCTGGATCAAGGTGCCGGCGGGCAAGACGCTCGACCGCAAGGGCCGCCCGCTCCTCATCACGCTCAAGGGCAAGGTCGAAGCGTTCTATCGCTGACGAAGGCCGCGCCGGCTTCATCACCGTCAAGGGCAAGGTCGAAGCGTTCTGTCGCTGACGCCGGTCGCGCCGGCCGCGCCTCATCGCGAAGAGGGATGTCGCGGCGGCCCGCGGCGGTCTATCGTCGCGCATCCCAGCCGAGGAGCGCGCCATGCCCGAGTCACGATTCGCCGCCGCCCAGGAGGGCGTCCTGCTCGCCGATGCGATGCCCTGCCGCACGGCGGCGCAGGCCAGGCAGTCGAAGCAGCAGCCGCCGGCGCGCCGCGGCGCGAAGAAGTCGGCGCCCGCGCGCGCTCGCTCGCGCGCCGCCGGCGGCACGACGCCGGCGGCGTCGCTGCCCGCGCCTGCGGCGCTCTCGACCGCCGAGCGGCTGCGCCTCCTCGCCGCGTTCGAGACCGTGCTCGGCGGCGTCTACACGCACCTGCCGCTGAAGCGCGCGCGCTACGGCTTCGATCCGATCCAGCGACTGCGCATCCTGCGCTCCGAGGTCAGGTCGTTCGACGACAACGCCTTCCACGTCGAGCTCGCGGCGATCGTCACGCAGATGCGCGACTATCACACGCGCTACACGTGGCCGGCCGCGTTCGCCGGCAAGGTCGCGGTGCTGCCCTTCCTGGTCGAGATGTACGGACCCGACGCGGCGCCGACCTACGTCGTCACCAAGGTCGGCAAGGGCCTCGATGCCGGCTTCGCCCCCGGCGTGCTGCTGCAGCACTGGAACGGCGTGCCGATCGATCGCGCCGTCGTCCGCCACGCCGACGAGGAGTGCGCCGGCCGGCCCGACGGCTGGCGCGCCGCGTCGCTGCAGAGCCTCACCTTCCGCTCGATGGAATTCGGCCCGCCGCCAGACGAGGAATGGGTCGTCGTCGGCTACCGCACGAGCGACGCCGACGGCAACGCGACCGGCGCGGCCAGGGAAGTGCGCGTGCCGTGGCGGGTCGTCGACCCCGGCGCGGCGTCGGGTCTCCTGGCCGGCGGGCCGAGCGGCGAGCGCAAGGCGCTGCGCCGCACGCGCGCCGTCAACCCGGCGGCCGCCGAGGTGCGGCGCGCCAAGATGCTGCTCTTCGCTCCCGAGGCGCTGGTCGGCGAGACGCCGCCCGACGCGAAGCACGTCGCCTCCGGCGTGCGGACGCGCGGCAGCTCGGCGCGACCGCGCGGCCGGAGCCTCGCCGCGTCGACGATCGCGACGACGCTACCCGACACGCTGCGCGTGCAGACGCTGCAGGTGCCGGGCGGCGCCGTCGGCTACCTGCGCATCTGGGCGTTCGAGACCGATCCCGACAAGTTCATCGCCGAGCTGCTGCGCGTGATTCCGCTGCTCCCGCAGACCGGCCTGATCATCGACGTGCGCGGCAACCCCGGCGGCTACATCCTCGCTGCCGAGCTCGCGCTCCAGCTGTTCACGCCGAAGCACATCGAGCCGGTGCGCTTCTCGGTCCTGGCGACGCCGTTCACGCGCGACATGGCGGCGCGGCCGGCGCTCGCCGACGAGCTCGGGCCGTGGAAGGCGTCGCTCGACGCGGCGGTCCGCAACGGCGAGCTTTACTCGCAGCCGGTGCCGATCACCGACCCGGCCGAGTGCAACGCGATCGGCCAGCAGTACGGCGGGCCCGTCGTCCTCGTCGGCGACACCAACACGTATTCCGCGGGCGACCTGTTCTCGGCGGGCTTCGTCGACAACGGCCTCGGCCCCTTCCTCTGCGTCGGCCAGGCCACCGGCGCCGGCGGCGCCAACGTGTGGGAGTACGACGAGCTGCGCAAGGCGCTGGCCGGAACGGCGATCGCGCTCCCGCCGCTCACCGGCGGCATCGGCCTGTCGTTCGCGTTCCGCCGGGCGACGCGCGCCGGCCCGAGCGAGGGCTTGACGATCGAGGACGTCGGCATCGCCGGCACGCCGTACGCGATGACGCGCACCGACCTGCTCTCCGGCAACGGCGACCTGCTGCTGCGCTGCGTCGCGTTGCTGCGCCAGCAGCCGCTCAGCGCGCTGACGGTCACGCTCGACAAGCCGGGCCGCAAGGTGCGCTTCGCGGCACGCGGCCTCGACCGCATCGACGCCTTCGTCGACGGCCATCCGGCGGGCAGCTTCGCGGTCGTCGACGGCGGCAGCGTCGACGTGCCGTTCGCCGCCGCAAGCAAGCGCGTCGAGGTCGCGGGCTTCAAGGGCGACGACCTCCTGCAGCGGCGCCGTGTCGCGGTCAAGGCCGCGTGAGCGTCAGGACGCCGGCAGGTAGCGCACCGCGAGCACGCCCTTGATCGCGGCCAGGCCGGCCTGCACCTCCGGGAGCACCGGGCTGTCGACGTCGACCAGCGTGTACGCCATGTCGCCGCGCGACTTGTTGACCATGTTGTGGATGTTGAGCCCGGCCTGCGCCATCGCCGTCGAGATCTGGCCGAGCATGTTCGGCACGTTGGCGTTGGCGATCGCGACGCGGTAGGCCGATTCGCGCGCCATCGACACCTGCGGGAAGTTGACGGCGTTCGCGAGGTTACCCTGCTCGAGGTAGTCGCGCAGCTGGTCGACCACCATCACCGCGCAGTTGTCCTCGGCCTCGCGCGTCGAGGCGCCGAGGTGCGGCAGGGCGATCACGCCGGCACGGCCGTGCAGCGCCTTGCCGGGAAAGTCGCACACGTACTGGCCGAGCCGGCGCGCGGCGAGCGCGTCGAGCACCGCGCTGTCGCTGACGACGCCTTCGCGGCTGAAGTTGAGCAGCACGGCGCCCGGTCGCATCAGGCCGATGTTGGCGTCGTTGACGAGGTGGCGCGTCGCGTCGACCAGCGGCACGTGCAGGCTCACGAACTGCGCCTGCTTGAGGACGTCGTTGACGCTGGTCGCGCGGCGCACCTGCGAGGGCAGGCTCCACGCGGCATCTACGGTGATGTCGGGGTCGTAGCCGAGCACGTTCATGCCGAGCTTGATCGCGGCGTCGGCGACCAGGCAGCCGATCTTGCCCAGGCCGATGATCCCGAGCGTCTGGCCGCAGAGCTCGTAGCCGGCGAACGCCTTCTTGCCTTCCTCGACGGCCTGCTCGAGATCGGGGAGGCCGGCGTCGAGCGCGCCGACGAAGACGAGCGCCGGCGCGATCTGGCGCGCCGCCATCAGCATGCCGGCGAGGACCAGCTCCTTGACCGCGTTGGCGTTGGCGCCGGGCGCATTGAAGACCGGCACGCCGCGCGCGCTCATCGCCGCGACCGGGATGTTGTTCGTGCCGGCGCCGGCGCGGCCGATCGCTCGCACGCTCGCCGGAATCGCGGCCTGGTGCAGGTCGGCCGAGCGGACCAGGATCGCGACCGGATCGACGATGTCCTTGCCGACGTCGTAGATCTCGGGCGGCAGGCGCGAGAGCCCCGAGGCGGAGATCTGGTTGACGACCAGGATGCCGAGGCGCTCACGCATGCTGCGCCTCGAATTCCTTCATGTAGCCGACCAGCGCCTGCACGCCCTCGACCGGCATCGCGTTGTAGATCGAGGCGCGCATGCCGCCGACCGAGCGGTGGCCCTTCAGCTGCACCATGCCGCGCGCCTGCGCGCCCTTGAGGAACGCTTCGTCGAGCGACTCGTCCTTGAGCCGGAACGGCACGTTCATGAGCGAGCGGTCGGCGCGCGCGACGGGGTTGCTGAAGAAGGCGCTGCGGTCGAGGTAGTCGTAAAGGACGGCAGCCTTGACGCGGTTGTGCTCGGCCATCGCTGCCAGGCCGCCGCGCGCCTTGATCCACTTGAACACCAGGCCCGCGATGTAGATCGCGTACGTCGGCGGCGTGTTGAGCATCGAGTCGGCGTCGGCCTGCTGCTTGTAGTCGAACGCCGACGGCGTGAAGGGGTGCGCCTGGCCGATCAGGTCGTCGCGGACGATGACGATCGTCAGCCCCGCGGGCCCGATGTTCTTCTGCGCGCCGCCGTAGATGAGGCCGTACCTGGCGACGTCGACCGGCCGCGACAGGATGTCGCTCGACATGTCGGCGACCAGCGGCCCGGCGCCGGTGTCGGGCGTGAAGTGGTATTCGACGCCGCCGATCGTCTCGTTGGCGCAGATGTGCACGTAGGCCGCGTCCGGGTCGAGCTGCCAGGTCTCGCGCGGCGGGATGCTCGTGAAGCGGCTCGCCTCGCCGCTCGCGGCGACGTTGACCTTGGCGTACTTCCTCGCCTCGGCGATCGACTTCTTCGACCACTCGCCGGTGTGGATGTAGTCGGCGCTCGTCCTGCCGCGCAGCATGTTCATCGGCACGATCGCGTTCTCGCCGATCGCGCCGCCCTGCATGAAGAGCACCTTGTAGTTCGTGGGGATCGCCAGGAGCTCGCGCAGCAGCGCCTCGGCCTCGGCGTGGATGGCGATGAACTCCTTGCCGCGGTGGCTCATCTCCATCACCGACATGCCGCTGCCGTGCCAGTCGAGCATCTCGTCGGCAGCCTGGCGCAGCACCGGCTCGGGCAGCACCGCGGGGCCGGCGCTGAAATTGATGACGCGGGACATGGGAGAGGCTCCAGGTTCGAGTAGGTCACGCCGGGGGGATCGCAAGCGCGGCGGGCGCGGGTCGCCGCACGCCGATGCTAGGCGCGATGGCGATTCGCGGGGCGCGTCGAAGAAGCCGCTCGCCGGCGAGGACGCAACGCCTCGCTAGCGGCGACGCAGGCCCGGGCTGCGCCGGGCGGACCAGCGGCCGATCAGCACCAGGCCGCCGCCGAGCATCGCCCAGGTCGAGGGCTCGGGCACCGGCGCTGCGAGCGCGAGCTCCTGCGCGGCAACGCGCTGCAGCGTCAGCGCATCGGCGGCGCTGATGCCGAGGTCCTTCGCCGCCTGCTCGTCGGCGCCGAGCGACAGCGGGCTGAGTCCGGTGATCGTGCCGAACTGCACCAGCGCGTCGAGGTACGAGCCGTACTTGCTCGCGTGCAGGTAGTCCAACCACCACAGGTTCATCGCCTCGCCGGGCTGCGCCGGGGCGTACACGCCGTTCGCGTCGTAGAAGCCGCCGGTCTTGACGAGGCCCTGGTCGACGGCGAGCTGGAACGCGTCGCCGACCGGGATCACGCCGGCGAAGCGCGGGTTCGACGCCGCCTTCGCCGCGAACGAGGCGTGCAGGTCGGCGGTCATCGCCGCGAGCGTCGTGTAGTAGAGCGTCGCGTCGCCGCCCGCGGCCGAGGTGTCGACGATCGGCCGTCCGTCGGGCGTCGTCTGGTCGGGCGTCGTGATCTTGTGCGCGAACACCATGTCGGGTCGCGCCCACGTGTCGGTCAGGTAGACCTTGGTCGCGGCGCTCGCATTCGGGTTCTGCGGGATGTTGCGCACCGTGTTGCAGGTCGTCGTCGACGCGCCGGTCGCCTGGCATGCCGCCAGGCTGCCGTAGAGCTGCGCTTCGGTGTACGTCTGAGCTGCGCCGTTGTGGATGAAGCGCTCGAACTGGTCGGCGTAGGCATTGAACTGGGCGAGATTGGCGTTCTTGCCGCGCCCCGGCGGCAGCGCCGCGTCGCTCTGCTCCTGCAGCACGACGGTATTCCAGACCTGCGACGCGACGTTGCCGCGCAGGTCCCACGCCGCGTTGGCCGTGTTGAGGAACTGGCCGCGCAGCGTCGCCGCGTTGCGGGCCGAGATCGAGACGTCGTAGCTCAGCCCGCTTTCATCGGCGAACATCTTGAAGATGCCCGGGACGCCGCCCCACGGATGCGGCTCGAACGCATTCGAGCCGGCCGAGCTCACGGCGTTGAAGGCTGCGGTCAGGTCGTGGACGTTGGCGGCGTTGTAGCTCAGCACCGGGTCGACGCGGCCGAAGGTGTAGCTGTTGCCGACGAAGAGGATCCGGGTCGGATCGGCCGCTGCCGCCGAGCTGAGCGTGAGGGCGGCGAGAAGCAGGCAGGCGCGGCGATGCATCGAAAGTCTCCGGCGAAGGCACGCGGTCTCGAGCCGCGCGGGTCGTGCGCGAATTTGACCTTACGGGGCGGGCGATGCCGCGTCAACCCGGAACAGCGAGAGCAGACGCGCGACTTCGCCGGCGATCGCCAGGCTCGCCGTCAGCCCGGGTGACTCGATGCCGTAGAGGTTGACGAGGCCGGCGACGCCGTGGGCGTCGGGCCCCTGGAGCATGAAGTCGCTCGCTGGTGCGCCGGGCGGCTGCAGCTTCGGCCGCACGCCGCTGTACGCCGGCGCGAGCGCGCCGTCCTTCAGGCCGGGCCAGTAGCGACGGATGGCCGCGTAGAAGCCGACGCTGCGCGAAGGGTCGACCGCGTAGTCGATCTCGTCGGGCGAGCCGACATCGAGCCATTCGACGTCGGGGCCGAAGCGCGCCTGGCCGGCGAGGTCGAGCGTGAGGTGGACGCCGAGGCCGCCCGGCTCGGGGACGGGGTAGATCAGGCGCGTGAACGGCGAGCGCCCGGCGAGCGCGTAATAGTTGCCCTTGGCGAAGAAGGCGGGGGGGATGCGCGCGGGATCGAGGCCGTCGATGCGGCGCGCGATCGCCTGGGCGTGCAGGCCGCCGGCGTTGACGAGCACGCCGGCCTCGAGCTCGAGCGGCGCATCGCCTCCGACGCGAAGCACGAACCCGCCGCCGCGCACGACGGCGCTCTCGAGCGGCGAGCGAACGACGAGCGTGCCGCCCGCGTTCTCGAGGTCGCCGAGGTAGGCCAGCATGAGCGCGTGGCTGTCGATGATCCCGGTCGCCGTCGAGAGCAGCGCGGCTTCGCCTTGCAGCGACGGCTCGAGGTCGCGCGCCTCGGCGCCGCTCAGCCAGCGCAAGCCCTCGACGCCGTTGGCGAGCGCGCGGCGCTCGATCGCGCGCAGCAGCTCGACCTGCGCCGGAGTCGCCGCGACGACGAGCTTGCCGCAGCGCCGATGGCCGACGCCGCGCGCCTCGCAGTACGGATAGAGCAGACGCCGGCCCGCGACGCAGAGCCGCGCCTTCAGCGACGTCGGCGCGTCGTACAGGCCGGCGTGGATGACTTCGCTGTTGCGCGAGCTGGTGCCGTTGCCGATGCCGGAGGTCGCCTCGAGGACGATCGTCTCCAGGCCGTGCAGCGCGAGCTCGCGCGCCACCGCGAGGCCGACCGCGCCGGCCCCGACGACGATGGCATCGACGCGGTCCACCTCGCCTGCGCGGCCGCGCTATTGGTAGAACTTCGGCGCGTGCAGCAGCGTCGCGTTCTGCGCTGCGTCGTGGTTGATCCACAGCCGGGCATGCTCGGCCCGGAGGACGCGATCGAGCTTGTCCATCGACTGCAGCGACTGCTCCTTGTCGAAATTGAAGCCGGGCACCCGGCGCCTCGTGAAGTTCTCTTCGAAGTGGGCCGCGTCGCCGCTCAGCACCACCGCGCCCGTCTCGGGAAGGCGCACGAGCAGCGATTGATGACCCGGCGTGTGGCCCGGCGTCGACAGGATGCGCACCGAGCCGTCACCGAAGACGTCGAAGTCGCCGTCGAGCTGGACGACGCGGCCGGCGCGCAGCCGGTCGTAGGTCGCCGGGACGAAGCCGAACTTGCCCGGCTCGGGGCCGAACGCGGCCTCGTACTCGGCCTTCTGGATGTAGAGCGTCGCCGCCGTGAACAGGTTGCCGTTGCCGACGTGGTCGCCGTGGCTGTGCGAGAACGCGAGCCGCTGGATCTGGTCGGGCGCGACACCGATCTCGGCGAGCTGCGAGACCAGCGTCCGCTTGCGCAACGCGGTCGAGCGAGGACCGACGATCCCTTCCGGCTTGTCGACGAGCGAGTCGGAATAGCCGGAGTCCCAGAGCATCCACTCGTTGCCGTGGCGGATCAGGTAGCAGTTGTCGCTGAACACGGCCGCCTTGCCGACATTGAAGCCGGGCGACCACGCCGAGACGTCGGGGATCTGCGCCTCGCCGCAGTAGAGGACGTAGAGGCGCTGCACGCCCGACGGCCCCGGCGCCAGCCAGGCGCAGCCGGCAGCCAGCACGGCCAGCAGGGCGCCCGCGCACGCGAGGCGGATCCGGCGCAGGGGCGGCAAGAGGTGCATGGCGGGTCTCCTGTGGGAGGCGAGGTCGCGTCCGAACGCGCGACGTCGCTAGTCGCGGTAGCCGGGCATCTGGCGATCGAGCACCCGCATCATCGCTTCGAAGAAGAGGCGCTCGCGCTCGCCGCGCGGGTGCCGGTCGTCGGGATTCGGGGCGAACACGCGCGCCGCGATCTCGTCGCTCAGCACCTGCAACGGCCGGCCGGTGCTCAACGCCAGGATCTGGTTGCGGCAGACGCGCTCGATCCGGTAGAGCCGTCGATACGCCTGCGCGACGGTGTCGCCGGTGACGAGGACGCCGTGGTTCTTCATGAACACGATCGGCTTCTTGCCCATCAGCGCGGCCAGGCGCTCGCCCTCGGCGAGAGTCGCCGCGACGCCGGTGTAGTCGTCGTCGTAGGCGATCTGTCCATGGAAGAACGCCGACGTCTGGCTCGCCGGCAGGAGCCGGTTGTCGGCGAGCATGTTGAGCGCGGTGGCCCACGTCTGATGCGTGTGCAGGACGACGCGCGCACCGGTGATGCGATGGATCGGTGCGTGGATGCACTGCGCCGAGAGCTCGAGCGTTCCTTCGCCTTCGAGGACGCGGCCGGCCTCGTCGAAGACGATCAGATCGCTCGCGCGCGCCTCCGACCAGTGCAGCCCGAACGGCAGGATGAGGTACTGGCCGTCGCGGCCGGGCACGGTCATCGTGAAGTGGTTGTCGATGCCTTCCTCGAGCTCGTGCAGCACGGCGAGCCGATGCGCTGCGGCGAGGTGGACGCGCGACTCGGCGACCGCATCGGCGATGCGGGGCGAGATGAGCGGGCTGACGGACATCGGGATCTCCTGGACGCGATACGACGGCGAGCTTACGCCCGGACCCGCCCGCCGCGCAGCGCGGGCGCCCGGCGCGCCTTCGCCGCCGGCGCGGGCCGGTTCGCGAGGACGAGATCGTGCAGCGCCTGCGCCGCCAGCGAGAGGCTGCGGTCGCGCCGCCGCACCAGGTAGATCCGCCGCGCCAGGCCGGGAAGACGAACCGGGCGCGTCGCGATCTCCGGCTGGCGGAAGT
>DATIDZ010000491.1:0-13122 GCA_035456045.1 Caldimonas sp. | reverse complement strand
TTGAAGCCGAAGACGTTGCCGATGATGGAGGCCGTGAGGTTGGCGATCGAGCCGCCCTCGAACAGGTCGAGGTCGTAGGCGATCCACGCGAAGAACTGGGCCTCGGTCCGCGTGCCGGCGCCGGTGTTCGGCACGGCGTCGACGCGATACGCCTTCGCGCGGTAGAGCTCGCAGGCCGTGAGGCGGTCGGTCCAGACCACCGTCCAGGTCGCCGTGGAGGACTCGCCTGCCACGGCCGCCGCGCACTCCTCGGCGTCGACGCCTTCCTGCGGCGTGATCCGGAAGAGCGCGATGACGTCGGTCTCCTTCGGCTCGTAGTCGGGCTGCCAGTAGCCCATCTGCTTGTACTTGAGGACGCCGGCGGCGTAGCGCGTCCTGGCGTCGGTGATGACGGCATCGTCGGCGACGGTGTTCACGGCGGCATTCCTGGTGAGGGCTAGGGTCGGCCGACTGTAGGAGCCGCTGTTTGCCGGGTAAATTCAAACTTGCTTTGCGCTCGGTTCAGGAACGCTGAATGAAGAACGTCACCTTTCGCCAGCTGCGCGTCTTCGCGGAGGTGGCCCGGCGACTCAGCTTCGTTCGCGCCGCCGAGGCGCTCCACCTCACGCCGCCGGCGGTCACGATGCAGGTCAAGGAGCTCGAGGCGAGTGTCGGCATGCCGCTCTTCGACCGGCGCGGCCGCAGCGTCTCGCTCACGACGACCGGCGAGTACTTCCTCGTCTACGCCAAGCGGCTGCTCGCCACCGTGAAGGACGCCGAGGACGCGATGGCGCGCCTGCGCAGGATCGAAGGCGGCATGCTCAACGTCGGACTCGTCAGCACCGCCAAGTACTTCGTGCCCCGCCTGCTGGCGCAGTTCCACGCGGAGCACCCGCAAGTCGAGGTCCGGCTGCAGGTGAGCGGCAACCGCGAGCAGCTGCTCGCGCTGCTTCACGAAGGCGAGATCGACCTCGCCGTCATGGGGCGGCCGCCGAAGGAGATGGCCATCCGCAGCGAGCCCTTCGCCGCGCACCCGCTGATCTTCGTCGCACCGACCGGTCATCCGCTGCTGGCACGGGCGCCGCTGCCGGTCGCCGCGCTGGCCGAGGCGCCGTTCATCGTCCGCGAGCGCGGCTCCGGCACGCGCAAGGCAATGGAGGACTTCTTCGCCGCCAACGTGTTCACGCCGCGGATCGCGATGGAGATGTCGAGCAACGAGACGATCAAGCAGGCGGTGATGGCCGGGCTGGGGCTCAGCTTTCTCTCGCTGCACACAGTCGGGCTCGAGCTGCGCAGCGAGCTGATCGCGCGCCTTCGCGTCGCGGGCACGCCGGTCATGAAGACGTGGCACCTCGTGCACCTGCTCGCGAAAGTGCTGTCGCCCGCGGCCGAGGCGTTCCGCTACGCGCTGCTGGAGAACGCCGAGACGTACCTGCGCGCGCACGACGCGCCGCTCATCGGCGACTCAGTCGGCGACTGACGCGCGCGCGAGGAACGACCCGACCAGCGCGCCGACTCGCGCCGGCGCCTCCTCGTGCGCGAGGTGGCCGAGCGCCGGCAGGCGCTCGACGCGCGCGTTCGGCAGCAGCGCGGCGACGCGCGTCGACTGCGCGGGCGCGATCGTGCCGTCGCGCTCGCCGACGACCAGCAGCACCGGCACCTGGAGCCCGGGCAGCGCGGCGGGCAGCGCGTCGAGGTTCCAGCGCGCCATCATCGCCAGCGCGCCGGCGACGTGGCCGGGACTGCGCATCAGTCGCGCGTAGAGCTCGGTTCCGCGGTCGTCGAGGCGCGAGCCCGTCGACGCGAGCAGGCGTCGCACCGCCGCCGGATCCCCAGCGCGCGCTGCGGCCAGGCGCGCCGCGACCGAAGTCGTGGCGAGGAGCTTCGCGGCCGGCGAGAACACGCGCAGCAGACCCGCGAACGGAAGGAAGGCGCCATTCACGCTCACGACGGCGCGCGCGGCCAGCCGGCGGTCGAGCGTCATCCGCACGACGATCGCGGCGCCGGCCGAATGGCCCACCGCGGACGTCGGCGCCATGCCGAGCGTGTCGAGCAGCGCAGCGAGCAACGCGCTCATGCCGGGAAGCGACATCGCTTCGCCCTGTGCCAGCGACGTGAAGCCGTGGCCGGGCAGGTCGGGCGCGACGACCGTGTGACCGGTCGCCAGGAGCGGAAGGAGGTCGCGCCACGAATGCGTCGATGCACCGGTGCCGTGCACCAGGAGGAGCACCGGACCCTGGCCCGCCACCTGCACGTGCCACGTCAAGCCGCCCGCCGACACGAAGCGGCTCGCATCGCGGTTCGGCCAATCGGCGCCGTCGCGGGTCCAGTCGAGCCGCGCCGGCATGGCTCAGCGCGTGTCCGTGCGGCCGGCGGTGCCCGCACGCACCGCCGCAGAGAGCGCGTTCGCCTCGGCGTGCGGCAGAGGCACGTAGCGAGCGCCCATCGCGACGGCGAGATCGCGCGCCGACGCCTGCGGCTGCGGCGACGTGTCGATGAAGAGCACGCTGATCGACTGCGACCTGAGCGCGCGCGCGGCGGCCTGCGCATCCGCCTCGGCGCGCGCGCGCCCGGGTGCGCCGTCGCGTCCCACGTTGGCGCGGCCGTCGCTGAGCACGACGACGACCGGCGTGTCGCCGCGACGTCGCACCACGTCGGAGAGCGCCGTCGCCGCGTCGAGTCCGGCGCCCAGCGGCGTGCCGCCGCCGCCGGCGAGCCCGGCGAGCGAGCGCTTGGCGCGGACGAGCGAGCGCGTCGGCGGCAGCAGGAGCTCGGCGCCCCGCCCGCGAAACGCGATGACGGCGACGCTGTCGCGGCGCACGTAGCAGTCGGCGAGCAGCAGCTCGACGGCGCCCTTCGTTTCGGCGAGACGGTGCAGCGCCGCCGAGCCCGAGGCGTCGACGGCGAAGATCGTCGTGGTGCGGCCGCGCTGGATGAAGCGCGTCACGTGGAAGTCCTCGCCCCGAACGCGCACGGGTGCGCACGCGGTCGATCCCGCGACCGGCTCGGGACGTCCGCGCACGCGCTGCCACGGCGCGGCGGCCCGCAACGTGGCGATGATGTCGAGACGAGCGCCATGGCCGGGCCGCGAGCGCCGGATGCCTGCGGGACGACCGTGCCGGCCGTGCGCTTGCGCAGCGCCGGCGCGGCCCGCGGGCCCGGTGCTCTGGCGCACGAGCCCTTCGCCGAGCCGCTCGAGCAGACGAGGCGGGATCGCCGCAGCAGCAGCCGCGAGGACGACGTCCTCGAGGGGCTGCGCGGGGTCGAGACCGCGCTCATCGCCGGCCGGCGCGCTCAAGGCATCGCCCTCCTCCCGGCGCGACGCGCCCTGCATCGGCTCGGCGACATCGGCATCGGCATCGATATCGGGATCGGCTTCCCGGTCGGGCTCGGGATCGGGGCCGTCGCGACCATCGTCGCGTGCGCCCGATTGATCGTCCTCGGACCCGGTCTCGTCGTCCGAGTCGCCGGTGTGCGCCGGCCTGTCGTCGCCGGACGTCGCCGGCCGCTGGGTCGCACGCGGCGAGAGCACGAGCCGCGCGGCCAGCGCCGCGTCGCCGGCGTCGACCTCGCGCGCACCGCGCGACCGGGCCAGCAAGCGCGCGACGCGAGCGGCCAGCAGCGACGCGCGGATCGAGCCGATCCCGAGCGCGCACGCGGCGGCACACAGCGCTTCGATGCTGCTCGCGGAGACGTCGACGCCGGCATGGGCTTCAGCCGCCCCGCCGTCGTTCGGCACCGACCCGCCGATGGTCGATGACGCCTCGCGCGCGTCGACACCTGGCGCCGCCGCCAAAGCGCTTCTCCCTGGGCCGTCGACGGTCGCCGGCGATGCGCCCAGCTCGCGCCAGGCGACATCGCGCAAGTCGACGACGAGCGCGAGGCGATCGAGAAGCGCCGGCGCGAGCGGCGCATCGTCGCCGTCGCTCTCGTCGAGCGCGATCACGCCGAAGCGCGCCGGCAGCACCGGATCGATGCCGTGCCGCACGCCGGCAACCTCTCCGGTGTCGAGCGCAGCGGCGACCTGCGCCGCCGTGCTCCCGCTCGCCCGTTCCGCCATCGAGAGCACGATCACGCCGCCGTCCGCCTCGGCGAGCAGACCGCGGGAAGCGACCGGCCGCCCCTGCTGCAGCGTCGCGGCCAGGTCGAGGCCGCCGAGCAGGCGCTCGCGGTCGACGTGCACCGGCACGACACGCCACGGCATCGACGCGGGCAGTCGCGCGCGCAGCTCGGCGAGCCATCGGTCCCGCACCGGCCCCGGGCGCGCGCGAACGACGATGCCGCCGACGCCGGCCGGGTCGAGGGCGAAGAGTCGCGCCGCGAGCCACGCGTCCACCACCTGCGCCGTTGCGGCATCGCTGCGGCTGATCGATGCCGTGCCGAGCGACCGATTCGCTTCCGTGCCGTCGCCGGTGTCGAGACGCACGTCGTGCACCCCCGGCGCCGCTCAGATCGCGTCGAAGTGCTCGGCCACGGCGCGCTCGACGCGCACCGTCGAGCCGGCATCGTCGAGGGGGTTGCGGCGCAGGCGGTGGCGCAGCGCCGGCGCGGCGATGCGCTTGAGATGCGCCGGCCCGACCGACTCGTCGCCGTCGAACGCGGCCAGCGCGCGCGCTGCGCGCATCAACGTGAGCTCGCCGCGCAGGCCGTCGGTGCCCAGGCTCATGCACAGGCGCGCGGCGCTCTCGACCACGGCATCGGAGACGGCGAGCGTCGGCACGCGCGCGCGCGCCGCGACGAGGCGCCGGCGCAGACGCTCGTCGTCCTTGCGCCAGCGCTCGACGAAGGCTTCGCCGTCGCGCTCGAACGCCTCGCGGCGCTTGACGACCTCGATCCGCGACGGCAGGTCGTCGGGTGTCCTGACCTCGACCGAGAGGCCGAAGCGGTCGAGCAGCTGCGGTCGCAGCTCGCCTTCTTCCGGATTGCCGCTGCCGACGAGGACGAAGCGTGCCGGATGGCGCACGCTGAGGCCCTCGCGCTCGACCACGTTCTCGCCCGAGGCGGCGACATCGATGAGGAGGTCGACCAGGTGATCCTCGAGCAGGTTGACCTCGTCGACGTAGAGAAAGCCGCGGTTGGCGCGCGCGAGCAGTCCGGGCTCGAACGCCTTCACGCCCTGCGAGAGCGCGCGCTCGAGGTCGAGCGCGCCGACGACGCGATCCTCGGTGGCGCCGAGCGGCAGGTCGACGACCGGCACGGGAACCAGCTTCGACCGGCGCGCGGACCCGCTGTCGGACGCTGCCGCGCACGCCTCGCAGGCGCCGGCGACGGCCGCAGGGTCGCAGCCGTAGGGGCATCCGACGACGACGCGCATCTTCGGCAGCAGCGCCGCGAGCGCCCGCACGGCCGTCGACTTGCCCGTGCCGCGGTCGCCGAAGACGAGCACGCCACCGACGTGGGGATCGATCGCGGCGATGAGGATCGCCGTCTTCATCTCCTCCTGGCCGACGATCGCCGAGAACGGATAGGCGAGTCCCATGCTCACGCGCGCGCCGCGGCGGCGCGGCGGAGGGCGCGCCCGGTCACGCCGCCTTCTTGGCGTAGGCGCTGCACCAGCCCTTGGCCGCGACCTGCTTGCCGCCGAAGAGCGGGCACGGCGCCATCGGCACGGCGGTCTGGGCTTGAAAGAACTGGCAGTTGCCGCAGGCCTGGCCAGCGGCGTACTTGGGATACTTGGCCTTGTTCACGCGAGCGGCGTCGGCGACGTAGCCGAGCGCCACGGCCTGCGGGTCCTTCTCGTCGAGGACGGGCGCGTCGGCGGCGAGTGCGCGGTGGGAAGACAGCGCGGCCGCGCCCGAGAGTGCGGCGATGCGGATGAAGTCGCGACGAGTGTTCAAGTCTGCTCCTGAGGTTCGACACGCCCGACGCCCACACGAGCGTCCGGGCCCGACGCGGCGCGCCAGCGCGGCGATGTTAAACGGCAGCGCGAAGGCACGCTGCGCGCGCGGGCGGGCGCGGCGGGCGCGTGCGAACGGCTTCCTATCGGGAGGAAGTCGTCGGGCGGCCGGAGCCCATGGCGGACGAGCTGCCCATCCGCATGCGATCGATGATCGCGAGAACCACCGGCGCCCCGAGGAGCCACCAGACCAGCGCTGAATGTCCCATCTCACTTTCTCCTGTGGTGACGATCGCCCCGTGTCGGCAACCACCGTGCCGCGCGCGCGATCGCCGGACCTGGACGATGTGCTCGGCGTCGTGCCGCGTCCGATTCGAACGCGACGAGCGCGTGTTCAATAATCGACCGCACCGCAGGACAGGGAGACGGAACGTGACGGGTCGCACCGCGTGAGCATTGCTGCCGCTCTTTCTGCGCATCCGCCCGGACGCGCCCCGGTGCAGCTGCCCGACGATCATCCCGACCGCGTCCGCCTGGCCGGGGAAGTCCATGCCCGCCCTCCGGAAGCGCTGACGACGCCGTCGCGCGCGACCTACGTCGCGATCCTGGTCGATCCCGCGAGCCGCGATCAGGAGCAGCGGCAGCTCGCCGACCTGTGCCGCGCGCATGGCGTCGAGCCGCCGGCAGCGGACGCGAGCCATCACAGCGCGCATCTCGGCGAGTTCTCGATCAAGTGGGAGCGGCACGGCGAGTTCTCCGGGTACACGTTCGTGATCGCGGGCGGCGACCTCGCACGGGTCGGCGACTCGCCGGTGGCTTACCTGGAGAGCGGATGGCTCGCCGCCCTTCCGGGCCGGACGATCTTCGCCGCCCACGCCGAGCTGATCTCCGCCGAGGCCGACGCGCCACCGACCGCGGAGCTGCTGAAGTCGCGCTTCGGCGACAACGTGGTGGTCGGCTCGAGCGTCGGTGGCGGCTCGGGCCAGGTCTTCACCGACTTCCGCATCCACGCCGACGGCTTCGCCCGCTTCCTGGTCGTCGACCAGCGGTTTACTCCTCGCCAGGCCGGTCGCATGATGCAACGGCTGTTCGAGATCGAGGCGTACCGGATGCTCGCCCTGCTCGCCCTGCCGCTTGCACGGGAGCAATGGCATCGGATCGCCGAAATCGAGCGATCGCTGACGGACCTGATCTCGGGAATCGCGCGCGACGGCGGAGACGACGAGTCGATCCTCCACATGCTGACGCAGCTGGCCAAGGACATCGAGGGCTGCATCGTCTCGACGCAGTTCCGCTTCGGTGCGTGCGCCGCGTACCACACGCTCGTCACCGCGAGGATCGCCGAATTGCGCGAGAGCCGGCTCGAGGGCGTGCAGACCATCGAAGAGTTCATGACGCGGCGGTTCTCGCCGGCGATGGCGACGGTCGCCAATGCATCGCGGCGCCTCCACGAGCTGTCGAGCCGCGTCGCTCAGGCGTGCACGCTGCTCGCCACCCGCGTCGGGATCGCGCGCGAGAAGCAGAACCAGGCGCTGCTCGAGTCGATGAACCGGCGCGCACGCCAGCAGTTGCGGCTGCAGCAGACGGTCGAAAGCCTGTCGCTCGCCGCGATCCTCTATTACCTGGCGGGGCTCGTCGGTTACCTCTCGAAGGGGCTGAAGGCCAGCGGCTGGCCGATCGAGCCCGACATCATGGTGGCGGTCGCGATCGTCCCCCTGGCATTGACGCTCGTGTACGCGCTTCGAAGGATGAAGCGCAGCGTCCCTTGACCGAAACCCGTGTCGCGCGGCGCGCGAACGCGCAGGCGGCGGTCAGGCTGGAATGTTCTTGGGGTGGCTGATGGGGCTCGAACCCACGACAACAGGAATCACAATCCTGGACTCTACCAACTGAGCTACAGCCACCGCCGAAGCGCGAATTATAGCGAGCGAGCGCTCTATCTCGGCTCGCTCGCGGCCTCGCGAGGCGCCGTCGCTGCGTCGCTGATGCTGACCTTGAAGCGCGATTTCAGTCCGGCGTAATAGGCCTGCGCTTCGGCGTCGGCCCAGACCTGCGCGTACTGCGCCATGGCCTGCGCCGCATCGCCGACGACCGGATCCCGACCGGCCGTCTTGATGATCTTGGCGACCGCGTAGCCCTGATCGCCGAGCGGCAGGCCGACGAACGCCGGCAGGGTCGCCACCGGCGCCTTGAGGATGGCGTCGAGCAGCGGCCGCGGCAGGTCGCGCGGCTGCGCGCGCGACACGACCAGCGTCTGGCCCGCGAGCGCCTCGTTCGGCGCAGCACGCGCCTTCGCCAGCCGCTCGGCACCGAGCTTGGCCGCCAGCGCCGCCGCCTGCGTCGCCGCGAGCTGCTGGCGCACCCTGTCCTTCACTTCGGCGAACGGCAGCTGATGCGCCGGCACGTACTGGACGACGCGTCCGGCGGCGAGCTGGTTCGAACCGACGTCGATCGCCTTCGTGTTGCGCTTGTCGCGGGTCGAATCGGTGCTGAACAGCGCTTCGAGGAAGCGCGGGTTCGCGAGCGGCCCGGTGGCGCCCGGCGCCGGCGTGCGGGTGACGCGCTGCGCCGTCTTGATCTCGAGCTTCCACTTGTCGGCCGCCGGCTTGAGGCTGTCGGGCTGCTCGTAGACGGTGTCGCCGAACTCGACCGCGGCATCGGCGAACTTCTTCTGCACGAGCTGGTTCCTGACCTCGCTCTCGATCGCCGTCCGCACCGACTCGAAGCTCTTCTTCTCCCCACCGCGTGCGCCGGTGACGTGGATGATGTGGAACCCGAAATCGCTTTCGACGATGCCGCTCGTCTCGCCCGGGTTCAAGGCGAAGGCGGCATCCTCGAACGGCTTGACCATCGCGCCTCGGCCGAAGAAGTCGAGATCGCCGCCCTTGGCCGCCGAGCCCTCGTCGTCGGAGTTCTTCTTGGCGATCTCGGCGAAGCCCTGCGGGTTCTTGCGCACCTCGGCGAGCAGCTGCTCGGCCTTGGCGCGCGCCTTGTCGCGCTCGGCCTTGGGCGCGTCCTTGTCGGCCTTGACGAGGATGTGGCTGGCCCGACGTTCCTCGGGCGCCGTGTAGCGCTTCTCGTTCTCCGCGTAGTACTTGCGCAGGTCCTCCTCGGAGACGGCGATGTTCTTCTTCACCGACTCGAGGTCGAGCGTCACGTACTCGACCGTCGCCTGCTCAGGCGCCTGGAACTGCGCGGCGTGCAGCGGATCCTTGTAGTACGCCTCGACCTCGGCATCGGTCGGCGCCACCTTGGCGAGCTGATCCTTGGCGTCGAAGCGCTCGACCTGCACTTCGCGCTGCTGGTAGAGCGCCTCGAGCGCCGCCGACGCGGCGGCCGCCGGCGCGATGGCCGACGTGCTGATCGGCTGCAGCACCTGACGACGGGCGAGGTCCTGGCGCAGGCGCTCGGCAAACGCTTCCGACGACATGCCGAGCGCGGTCAGCGTGTCGCGGTTGACGCTGCCGTCGGCGTTGCGCAGCGGCGCGAACTCCGGGTCGTTCTTGAACGCGCGGTCGAGACGCTCGTCGCTCACGCCGAGGTGGAGCTTGTCGGCGGCGACGAGGGAAACGCGATCGCGGATGACGCCGTCGAGCGCCATGCTCCTCATCTCGGGCGTCTCGAACAGCTTCGGATCGAGGCTCGGCATCTGCCGGCGCGCCCTGTCGACGCGCTCGCGCAGGGCGGCATCGAGCTCGGCCTGCGTCACCGGCTGGCCGGCGACCTTGGCGACGGTCTGCAGGTCGCCGCCGGCGAAGCGGCTGTAGCCCTGGATGCCGAAGAAGACGAACGACGGGAAGACGAGCAGCACCAGCACGAACTGCAGCGCGCGGGTATGGCGGCGAAAGAAGTCGAACATCGGTGTCGGCAGATGGCAAAAAGGCGAACCGCGGTTCGCCTTTCGTCGAAGAGGCCGGAATTCTAGCCGAGCGCTTGCGCTCGACCGCGAGGCGAAGACATCGGGTGGTGGGTGCTGAGGGGCTCGAACCCCCGACCTACGCCTTGTAAGGGCGCCGCTCTACCAGCTGAGCTAAGCACCCCGCCGTGCCGGGCGCGTGATCAGTTGAGCGCGTCCTTGAGCGCCTTGCCGGCCCGGAACTTGGGCACCTTCGCGGCCTTGATCTTGATCGCCGCGCCGGTGCGCGGGTTGCGCCCGCTGCGCGCGGCGCGCTTGCCGACGCTGAACGTTCCGAAACCGACCAGCGAGACCGCATTGTTCTTCTTCAGGCTCGTCTTGACACCGCCGATCATGGCCTCGAGGGCGCGCGACGCCGCGGCCTTCGAAATGTCAGCCTGCCTGGCGATGTGCTCGATCAGTTCGGATTTGTTCACAAAAATTTCCCCCTCAGGAAGCTGTCTCGGATGAATTTGGGAGTGCGTCGCGCGGCGGCAGCAGGTGCTCGTCGGGGCGAAACGATTACAGCGTTGCGAATCTGCAGTGTCAAGCAGGGTTCGGGATTGTATTTGCGAGCGGCGAGGCGAATTCCGTCACCGCTCGTGCAATAGATGCTTGACAGCGCGCCTAACGCGATGCAGCGCTCGCCGAAGAGAGCGCTTCGGCGACGGCGCGACCGAGGTCGGCGGTGCGGGCCGTGCCGCCGAGGTCGCGCGTCTTCGGCGCCCCCGAGCCCGGATCGAGCACGGCCTCGATCGCCGCGATGATCGCGTCGTGCGCATCGCGGTGGCCGAGGAAGTCGAGCATCAGCGCGCCCGACCAGATCTGGCCGATCGGGTTGGCGATGCCCTGCCCCGCGATGTCGGGCGCGGAGCCGTGCACCGGCTCGAACAGCGACGGATGCTCGCGCGTCGGATTGATGTTCGCCGACGGCGCGATGCCGATCGTTCCCGTGCAGGCGGGCCCCAGGTCGCTGAGGATGTCGCCGAACAGGTTGCTCGCGACGACGGTGTCGAAGATCTGCGGCCGCTGCACGAAATGGGCGGTGAGGATGTCGATGTGATAGCGGTCGGCGCGCACGTCGGGGAAGCGCTTGGCCATCGCGTCGACGCGCTCGTCCCAGTACGGCATCGTGATCGCGATGCCGTTCGACTTGGTCGCCGACGTCAGGTGCTTCTTCGGCCTCGACTGAGCGAGCTCGAACGCGTAGCGGAGGACCCGGTCGATGCCGAACCGCGACATCACCGTCTCCTGGACGACGACCTCGCGGTCGGTGCCCTCGAACATCCGCCCGCCGATGCTCGAGTACTCGCCCTCGGTGTTCTCGCGCACGATCATCATGTCGATGTCGCCCGGCTTCATGCCGGCGAGCGGCGAGCGGACGCCGGGCATGAGGCGCGCCGGACGCAGGTTGACGAACAGGTCGAAGTCGCGCCTGAACTTGATCAGCGAGCCCCACAGCGAGACGTGGTCGGGGATCTTCGCCGGCCAGCCGACGGCGCCGAAGAAGATCGCGTCGTGCCCGCCGATCTGCTCCTTCCAGTCGTCCGGCATCATCTTTCCGTGGCGCTCGTAGTACGCCCACGACGCGAAGTCGAAATGATCGATCGCCAGCTCGATGCCGAAGCGGCTCGCCGCCGCCTCGAGGACGCGCAGGCCCTCGGGCAGGGTCTCGGTGCCGATGCCGTCGCCGGCGATCGCCGCGATCCGGTGCTTCTTCTTCATGTCGGTCTCTCCTTCACTTCGTCGACCGGGCGCACGACCAGGGCCACGCCGATCACCGTCAATGCCACGCCCGCCATCATGAGGAGCGTGAGCGACTCGCCGAACAATGCCCACGCCATCAGCGCGGTGCAGGGCGGCACCAGGTAAAGCAGGCTCGTCACCGCCGTCGCCTCGCCGCGGTGGATGAGAAGGTACAGCAGCGAGCTGCCGCCCAGGGTCAGCACGCCGACCGACCACGCCATCGCCAGGACGAGGTTGACGTGCCAGTCCATCGGCTCGCTCTCGAGCAACGCGAGCGGGAGGCAGACGACAAAGGCGACGGCCATCTGCACCGCGCTCGCCGTGCGCACGTCGCACGGCGCGAGGAATCGCTTCTGGTACAGCGTGCCGATGGTGATGCCGAGCAACGCGGTCGTCGCCATGGCCAGGTTCGCCGGCGTCACCTCGCCGCCGAGCTTTCTCCAGACGACCAGGGCGATGCCGGCGAAGCCGAGCACGAGGCCGAGCCAGTGGCGCGTCGTCAGGCCCGATGCGCCGCGCGCCGAGCTGCTGCGGACCAGCCAGAACGCCGTCAGCACGGGCTGAAGGCCGACGAGGAGCGCGGCCGTGCCGGCACCGAGGCCCGCCTTCACCGCGGTCCAGACACCGCCGAGGTAGGCCGCCTGCATCAGCACGCCGACGACCGCGAGATGGAACCATTGCCGGCGGCCCTCCGGCCACGCCGCGCCCGCGATCGCGATCCAGACGACGAAGCACATCGCCGACAGCGCGAAGCGGATCGTCAGGAACCCGAACGGCGGCGCGTGCGGCATCGCGAGGCGCGCGACGACGAAGCCGGTCGACCAGATGAGGACGAAGAGCCACGGCATCGCCCGGACGAAGCCGGGCCGGTCAACGGACACGGGCGCGAATTTCGGGCAAGGCCCGTTGCAGGTAGTAGACCATCGACCAGATCGTCAGGATCGCGGAGACGATGATGAGGACGGTGCCCCACAGCTGCGTGTCGATCAGCCCGAACAGCATGCCGTGATACAGCAGGAACGGGATCGCGATCATCTGCACCACCGTCTTGACCTTGCCCAGCATGTGCACGGCGACGCTGCGCGACGCCCCGATCTGCGCCATCCACTCGCGCAGCGCCGAGATGGCGATCTCCCGGCCGATGATCACGAGGGCGATGAACGCATGCAGCCGGCCGAGGTGGACGAGGACGAGCAGCGCCGCGGTGACGAGGAACTTGTCGGCGACGGGATCGAGGAAAGCGCCGAACGACGACGTCATGTCGAGCTTCCTCGCCAGCCAGCCGTCGGCCCAGTCGGTGAGCGCGAAGACGATGAACAGCCCGGTGCCGACGATGTTCTGCGTCTGCGACGCCAGGTCCATGTAGTAGACGCCGACGACGAGCGGGATGGCGACGATTCGCGCCCAGGTGAAGAGCGTCGGCAGATTGAAGAACATCGCAGGATTGTGCCGCCCGGACGCGATCGGCCTCCCTGCGGCCCGCACTTCAGCGATCGAGCGTGCGCGGCTTGAACTTGCGGGCATCGTCGAAGAGGAAGGTCTCGGTGAATTTCCAAGGCCTCGGCAGGCGCGAGACATCGCCGAACGGAGCGGCGCGGCGCATCGCGTCGACCGCGATCTTGATCGTGTACTTGGCCTCGCGCGGCTCGCGCAGGTTCTCGATGCG
>DATIDZ010000490.1:0-12452 GCA_035456045.1 Caldimonas sp. | reverse complement strand
TCGCTGGAAATACCCGAGACCGCCAGCCAGCACGATTGTGTAAGCCCCGGACGCTCCCGCGTCGATTCGGCAATACGGGCTGCAAATTACGTTGACTTTCGGCAGCGTGATCCCCTGCCACGCAACTGCATCGTAGACCTTGTTGGGCAGTCCGCCTGTGTCGCCGTCGTCGCCGAACTCCGAGATTGCAGGGGCGCTGGTTGAGAAAAGCGCGACGATCGCGCTTGCGATGGACGCCAGCGCCCGCTTGATGCTGATGCGTGTCATTGCTGCTTCCCTCCGTTGGCGGAAAGATATTCGCGCCGCGCGTTTCTTATCAGGGTGGCCCACGAGTCGCCCTTGGCTGCCTGCTCTTCAATGGACTGCGCGAACAGGGCATCGAATTCAGCACGCGGCACGTCGTCACGCGCTTGGTAGACCTCGAAGAAAGCCCCCGGCGCGCCGCCCTTTGCCGCTTTCGCAAGCAGTGGCATCGCCGACGTTTCCTGACCGGCTGCGATGCCCGCGCATGCCTGTGGCGTGGGTGGGATGCCCTGCGCGGCACGTGACTTTTCGTAGTCGACCCCGGGTAGCTTCGGCGAAGTCAGCACGTTGGCGTCCATTCGCCGGGCGATCTGGCAGGTACGCAGCTCGCGCACAGCGAGAAGCTGCTCGGACGGCGTGCCGTTGGCAAGCCTGTCGAGCATCGCTGTACGAGTCTCGCCAGGACGCAGCGTAGGTGCGGTCGCCGGCGCAGATGCGGCTTCCTTCGCCGCTGCTCTCGGGATTGCTGGGGCGGGGGCGTCTTTCCCGACCGCCGTGATCGGCGGCATGAGCGACGGCTTGCCGAGCACTTCCAACTGCGATGCGCGCGGCCAGTGCTCGAACGCATAGACGCCGCCGAGCCCGATGCCGATAACGGCAGCAGCGACGGTCAACAATTTGTGCTTCATCTCTCTTCTCCTGTAGCAAGGTCGGGCTGCTAGCGCGTCAGTCCGACAGACTGTGTTCGGCCAACGCTGCCAACCGTGAGCAGCGCTCCGCGGGCCAAACGCGGTCCAATCGGCGCCATGAAATACCTTTCAGACTGTCCTCTCATGTCCGCCACCTGAGGCCGTCGTCGATGATTTTGGGTGCGCGCCGCCCGAATGAATCGCCGTGCTAGGTACGCGAACTCAGCGGGTTGCCCCTGGCTAATGAGACTTCCGGCTTCATACTTCCTGTGCCTCCTTCGTCACGGGTCAAAGCGCTTCCACAAACAAAGCGTGGGCCCTATTGCGAAATACGGCAAGGGTCTTCGGAGAGTGCACCTGTACGGGGGTGTGCGTAGGTGGCACCTGTAGACAAGGGTGCCTGCAGGTCCCGCTCATCGACAGGCCCGTCGTCGCTTCTGCGCGCAGTTTGGGCGCCGTTGCATCAGCAGCATCCAACGGTACCGGCGGTGCAAGTTCTTGGGTGTTCACACAATCGGAGCAGGTATGAATCTGAGGGCACTGCTCGGCGACGCCTGCGCCTTCAGCTCGTGCCAGCACTCCTCGTTGCTCAGTCGCAACCCGCGGTCCTGCTCCATCGTCGTCTGAGAAGAACGCAACCCGGGTATCCAACACAGCCGCGAGCGATCCATCGCGCGTTGTGGGAAGTCGGCCTCGGCGCCTTGAGCAACCAGCGTGAGCCCACCTGCACCGCAACGCCGGCGTGGCCGAACGTCTGAGCCGCGCTACGAGCAGCATCTCGATGGCACCGATCCGGCTCGCGCCGCACTCCGAACCACGCCCGCCTTGACGCGTGGCGTACACGTCCGAATTCGACCGCGTCGACCACTGCGGCGGGCGGCGCCTTGCCAGAATCAAGCGCCTCGCCGCAATCTCCCCAGGAGACCCGCATGAAGACCACCAGCCACGGCGTCCTCCTCATCGACGCCCAGGCCGAGCTGCTTCTCTGTCATGCCACCGGCGCCCGTCACTGGGACATTCCCAAGGGCATGGCCGAGCCGGGCGAGACGAGCGTGCAGGCGGCGCTGCGCGAGGTGCGCGAGGAGTGCGGCCTGGACCTTGAACCGCGCTCGCTGCTCGACCTCGGCCGCTTCGCCTATCGTCCCGACAAGGACCTGTGGCTGCATGCCGCGCCGATCGATCGCGTCGACCCGTCGCAGTGCGTGTGCTCGGCGTTCTTCACCGATCGCTGGGGCAGGCAGCGACCGGAGATGGACGCGTACCGGTGGGCTCGCTTCGACGAGGTGCCCGACCACTGCGCCCGCAACATGGTCCTCGTGCTGACGACGAGACTGTCGCTCGGCGACGTGTTCGCGCGCCTGTACGGCGCGGCCGCGGTCAGTCCTTCGGGTGGTTGAGCAGCCACACGAGGGCGACGCCGCCCACGGCGCCGACCACGGTCAGCGCCAGCAGGACCTGCAGCCCGTAGAGCGCGATGTCGTGCCAGGACATGGTCATTCCTCCGCGGTGATGAGTGAACGCTAGACGCCTGCCGTGGCGACGCCTTGACGTGGCGCAAGCGGCCTCGTGGCGCACGTCGCTCGCCTTGACGCCCGTCAAGTGACCGGGGTGCCGAGTCGCCAGACTGGTGTCGTCCCTCCGGAGGCCAGGCCATGTACGAAAAGCTCCTCGTTCCAGTCGACGGCAGCCCGACTGCCACCCGCGGTCTCGACGAGGCGATCCGCGTCGCCAAGCTGTCTGGCGGAGGCATCCGCGTCCTCCACGTCCTCGACCCCGCTCAGTTCGCTTCGGGCCTGGAGTACTGCACCGCCGACGTCGTGGCGGTGCTCCAGGACGCCAGCGCCCAGATCGTGCGCGACGCGAGTGCGCGGGTCGCGGCGAGCGGCGTGCCGGTCGAGGCCGAGGTGTCCGACATGTCCATCGGGACGGTCGCCGACGTGGTCGTCGCGCAGGCGCGCCAGTGGGGCGCCGACCTGATCGTCATCGGCACGCACGGCCGTCGCGGCGCGCGCCGGCTGATGATCGGCAGCGACGCCGAGCGCATCGCGCGCATGGCGCCGGTCCCCGTGCTGCTCGTGCGCGACGAGGAGCACGCGGCGGCGACGCATGCGGCCCCGCCGCTTGCCATCCACACGCTGCCGGCCGGCATGGTCGCGCTCGAATGACGGCCCCGGCGCGTCGGCGCCGCGAGGGCCGCGCCGTCCGGGCCTAGTCCGGCGGTCGACGATCCGGAGGGGCACAGGCGGGCCGACCCCTCGGCTTCCCCTGATTCGGCTTTGTGCCGATTCGAGTCCAATCGCGCGTCCGACCACGCCGCACGACGCCCGCATGCACACCGCCCTTCCCGCCATTGCCGGCGTCCCGATCGAGTTCATCCTGTTCGCCGCCGTCCTCGCGGGCGTCGCGCTGCTCCATCACCACTCGCTGCGGGTGGCCCTGATCGGCCTGGTCGCCATCACCGTCTACAAGATCGCCTTCTCGTCGTTTCACGGCGAGGCAGGCGTCGCCGGCCTGACCGCGCACCTCGCCAAGGAATGGGTGCTCGTGGTCAACCTGCTCCTGCTGATCATCGGCTTCGGGCTGCTCGCGCGTCACTTCGAGGAAAGCCGGGTCACGCTCCTCTTGCCGGCGCTGCTTCCCGACGACTGGAAGGGCGGCTTTGCGATGCTGGTCGTCGTCTTCGTGCTGTCGAGCTTCCTCGACAACATCGCGGCGGCGATGATCGGCGGCACGATGGCGACGGCGCTCTACCGCGGCAAGGTCCATGTCGGCTTCCTGGCCGCGATCGTCGCCGCGTCGAACGCCGGCGGCTCGGGCAGCGTCGTCGGCGACACGACGACGACGATGATGTGGATCGACGGCGTGCATCCGCTGCAGGTCTTCGAGGCCTACGTCGCGGCGGTTCCCGCGCTGCTCTTCTTCGGCGTCGTTGCCGCCCGCCAGCAGCACGCGTTCCAGCCGATCCTCAAGGACTCGCCGCCGGGGATGACGGTCGACAAGAGCCGACTGGCCGTCGTCGCCGCGGTGCTCGCGGCGGCGATCGTCGTCAACCTTCTCGGTCAGTCCAAGCAGGCGGCCTGGCTCAACCAGCTGCCGGCGATCGGCCTGTCGGTCTGGGCGATGCTGCTGCTCTTCGCGCCGTCGGTGCGACCCGATTGGACCGTCCTGCCGTCGGCGACGCGCGGCGGCATCTTCCTCGTCAGCCTCGTGTTGTCGGCGTCGATGATGCCGATCGAGGCGCTGCCACCGGCGTCCTGGCACGTCGCCCTGGGCCTCGGCTTCGTCTCGGCGGTGTTCGACAACATCCCGCTCACCGCGCTCGCCCTGCGCCAAGGCGGCTACGACTGGGGCTTCCTGGCCTATGCCGTCGGCTTCGGCGGCTCGATGATCTGGTTTGGGTCGTCGGCGGGCGTTGCCCTGGCGAGCCAGTTTCCCCAGGCGCGCTCGGTCAGGAACTGGGTCACCTCGGGCTGGCACGTCGCCGTCGGCTACGTGCTCGGCTACTTCGTCCTGCTGGCGGTGCTCGGCTGGCACCCCGACCCGGCGCGCTAAGGCCGCAGCCAGCGCGCCAGTCGAAGGCGCCGCTCACGAGGGCGCCGCTCAGGGAGACGCCGGGGAAGGCACCCCGCTTACTTGGTGCCCGACGCCTTGTCGGAGGCGCCGCTGCCGGCCAGACCCGACGTCCCGCTCGCGCTGGTGCCGGCAGAGCCGGTGGCCGGACTTGCCGTCGCCGCGCCGCTGCCCGAACCGCCGCTCATGCCGCCGCCGCCCGACTTGCCGCCGGCGTCGCCCGACGCGCCGCTGCCCGACGCGTCGCTCGACTGAGCGCCAGCGTTGCGGCTGTTGCGCCAGCTGCTGAACTCCTCCGAGAACTTCTTGTAGCGGTCCTGCCGCCATGACCGATAGTCGTCGTCGAGCTTGCGCAACTGCTCGCTGCGCCACTGGTGGTAGTCGGGATCGAACTGGTGGTGCTGCTCGCCGCCGTACGCGCCCGAACCCGACGGACCCGGGCCTTGCCATCCGGCCGCGCTGCCCGGGTACTGGCCCGGCCACTCGCCCTGGCCCTCCCGACCGCCGCCCCACGACCCCGGCGACGAGCCTTCGTTGCCGCGCGTCGAGCGCCAGTCCGCGTGGGCGCTGCCGCCAGAGCTGCCGCCCCGCGGGCCGCTGTAGGACTGCCCGTAGCCGCCGCGCTGCATGCCCTGGCCGCCCTGGCCATACGAGCCTTGCGGCATGCCGCCCTGCAGGCCGCGGCCCCGATCGGCAGTGTCTCGACCGTAGCCGCCTGGCGCGTTGCGCCACTCGGTCCCGCCTCCCGAGTGGCGAGCCCAGTCGTCGGACGAACCGCCGCTGCCATAGTTCGTCGGGCCGCCGCCGTCGTTGCGGCCGCCGCCGGTGTAGTAGCCGCCCATCTGCTCGCCGCGATCGCTGTACGACGACTGCTGCGACCCGTAGTCGCGGTCGTCGTCGCGCGGGTCGCGACCGCCGCCGCGTTGCGGGTTGTCTTGCTGTGCCATGTCTCGGTTCCTTTCCTGTCAGGACGCGACACCGCTTCGATGCCCCGGCGTCCGCGCCACCTTGGTCGGCAAGCTCCGTTCCTGTAAAGACGCCGCCGCGTAGGCGAAATCCGACGCGTGAATCGGTCGTGGAGGCTGGAGGCGGCGACGTGGGTTGTCTAGGATCGACGCATCGGGAGCGCGCCTGAGACAAACGGAGAAGGGGTCGCCAGTGCGCCATTTGCAGCGTCCGACCGAGACGGCGGTTTGTCGTCAGGGCGTGCCCTCGCGCGCGGTGGCGTTTGCTCGCCTCGTGATGCCATACTGAAATCTTCAGGGAGCTTTTTCGAGTGCCTCACGCCCTGCTCGTCGACGACGACTCCGACGCCGCGGAGACGATGGCGATGCTCATCGCCAACGAAGGCTTCACCGTGGCCACCGCTGGGTCCCTGCGCGACGCACGCCGGCAGATGGCCTTGCAGGAACCCGACATCGTCCTGCTCGACCTCATGCTGCCCGACGGCAGCGGCATGGAGCTGTTCAACGACGCCAAGCAGATGCCGAACGCCGAGCTCGTGCTGATCACCGGCCACGCCAGCCTCGACACCTCGATCCAGGCGCTTCGCCTCGGCGCTGCCGACTACCTCGTCAAGCCTATGAGCCTGAAGCAGCTGCAGGGCGTGCTGTCGCGGGTGACGAAGCCGTCGGCGCTCAAGGCGGTCGCCGGCGACATGGAGTCGGTGCTCGAGAAGGAAGGCCACTTCGGCGCGCTGTGGGGCCGCTCGGCGCCGATGCGGCGCGTGTACCAGCAGATCGTTCGCGTCGCCGGAACCGCGGTCTCGGTGTTCATCACCGGCGAGAGCGGCACCGGCAAAGAGGTCGTCGCGCGCTCGGTGCACGACCTGAGCCGGCGCCGCAGCAATCCGTTCCTCGCCGTCAACTGCGGCGCGATCTCGCCGCACCTGATGGAAAGCGAGATCTTCGGCCACGAGAAGGGCAGCTTCACGGGCGCCGACCGCCAGCACCTGGGCTTCTTCGAGCGCACCAACGGCGGCACGCTCTTTCTCGACGAGATCACCGAGATGCCGCTCGACCTCCAGGTCAAGCTGCTTCGCGTGCTCGAGTCGGGCACGTTCATGCGCGTCGGCTCGACCCAGGTCCAGGAGACCGACGTCCGCATCATCGCGGCGACCAACCGCAACCCGAACGACGCGGTCACCAAGGGCAAGCTCCGCGAAGACCTGCTCTATCGCCTGAACGTGTTCCCGATCCACCTGCCGCCGCTGCGCGAGCGGATCGACGACATCCCGCTCATCTCGAAGCATTTCCTGGCCCAGATCGGCGAGCGCGAGGGCGCCGTCAAGCGCTTCGGCGGCGACGTCCTCGAGCGATTCGCCGGCTACCGCTGGCCGGGCAACGTGCGCGAGCTGCGCAACGTGGTCTACCGGGCCTACGTGATGACGCCCGGCGCGACGATCCAGGACGACTGCCTTCCAACGAGCGCCGGCGCAGCCGTCGCCGGCGGGCAGGCACCGAGCCTCACGATCCGCGTCGGCGCGACGCTGGCGGAGGTCGAGCGCCAGCTCACGCTCGCCACGCTGGAGCACCTCGGCCGCCACAAGGAAAAGACGGCGGCGACGCTCGGCATCAGTTTGAAGACGCTCTACAACCGGCTCAAGGAGTACGCCGCCGAGGACGGCGACACGCTCAGCACCGAGCCCGGTGCCCTCGACGAGGTGCGTTGACGACGATCCGAACGCGACCGCCGGCGCTCACGCGGACGCGGCTGCGGCCGGATACGAGCGCAGGAGGTTGGCGAGGCTGCCGGGGTTGAGCGGCTTCACGAAGAACGAGTCGAAGCCGGCCGCCAGCGCCCGCTGCTGGTCTTCCGCGCTCGCGTAGCCGGTGACGGCCGCGAAGACGACGGGCATCCCCTTCAGCTTGTTGCGCAGCGGCTGGACCAGGCGAAGGCCGTCCATGCCGGGCAGGCCGATGTCGCACAGGACGATCTGCGGCCGGAAATCCGCGGCGACGTCGAGCGCTTCCTCGGCGCTCCTGGCGGTGCTGACCTCGGTGCCCCAGAGCTCCATCTGCAGGCGCAGGCTTTCGAGCGTGTCGGCATTGTCCTCGACGATGAGGACGCGGTAGCTCTCGCTCAGCCGCGGCACGCCGCCCTCGACATCGTCGGCGGCGGTCTCGGGCTCGATCAGCGGCAGCCAGAAGACGAACTCGCTCCCTTGGCCCGGGCCCTCGCTGAAGCCCTCGACGTCGCCGCCGTGCAGCTGGGCGATGCGGCGCGCGAGCGTCAGGCCGACGCCGAGGCCGCCGAGCGTCCGGGCGAGCGTCTGGTCCTGCTGCGCGAACAGCTCGAAGGCGTGGGGCAGGAACTTGGGGTCGATCCCGGCGCCCTGGTCCTTGACCGAGATGTGGACGGTCCTGGCCGCTCGCCGGACGCCGATCGAGATCGTGCTCGGCTCGAACGAGAACTTGGCTGCATTGATGACGAGGTGCGAGAGCGCCTGCGCGAGCCGGCCGCGGTCCCCGCGAACGAAGAGACGCTCGTCGGGGACGTCGACGTCGAGCCGGTGGCCGGCGCTGGTGAGCTTGTCGTGGCTCGCCGCGACCGCCGCCTGGACGACGCTTTCGATCGAGACCTGCTCTCGCACGAGCGTGATCTGCCCCTGCGCCGCGCGGGTGACGTCGATCAGCTCCTCGATCAGGTGCCCCATCCGCGCGACCTGGCGTTCGAGGATCTCGCGCAGGCGGACCAGGATGGGGTTCGTGCTCTCGAGGGTCCGCAGCACGCTCGCCGCGTTGGCGATCGGCGCGAGCGGATTGCGCAGCTCGTGCGACAGCATGGCGAGGAACTGGCCCTGGCGCCGCTCGGCGAGGCGCAGCTGCTGGGTCCGCTCGGCGAGCGACTCCTCGAGCTCCTTGCGCTCGTGGATGTCGACGCAGCTGCCGACGTAGCCGATCGCGGCGCCGTCGCCGCCGATCCTGGGCACGCCGTTGTCGAGCATCCAGCGGTACTGGCCGTCGTGGCGACGCAGGCGCAGGTCCATCGAGAACGGCGCGCGCGCCTCGAAGCTGGTGGCGCGGATGCCGAGGCAGCGATCGAGGTCCTCGGGGTGGACGGCGCGCGTCCAGCCGTCGCCGAGCAGCTCGTCCGCGCTGCGGCCGGTGTAGGCGCTCCACGACGGGCTGAACCAGTCGTTGCGGCGGTCGAGCCCGGCGCTCCAGATCAGGACCGGCGCGGCCGCGATGACGCGCGCCGATTCCGCATCGGGAGAGCTCACGGCGCTCGGCATGGCGCGATCGACACCCGCCCCGGATCGCTGCATTTCACCTGACACGTTCAGCCCTGCCTCCCGGTTGGGTCGCGAGCGCGCGAGATTGCCGCCGACGGCGGCAATCCGCATGCCGCCGACGGGGTGTAGCGGATGCGGCGCGGTCAGGCAAGCGCCTCGTCGACCGCCGGGCGACCGACCCGGCGACGGCGCTCGACCGACGCGACCTTGAGCAGTTGGCGGTACTTGGTGACGGTGCGGCGCGCGACCTTCAGGCCCTGGCGGACGAGCAGCCGCGCGATCTGCGCATCCGAGAGCGGGTCGGCCGGGTTCTCGGCGTCGATCATCCCCTTGATCACGCCGCGGATCGCCGTCGCCGAGCAGGCGGTGCCGCTCGCCGTCGCCATCTCGCGCGAGAAGAAGTACTTCAGCTCGAAGACGCCGACCGGGGTCGCCATGTACTTGTTGTTGGTGACGCGCGAGACGGTCGATTCGTGCAGGCCGAGCTCGGTCGCGATCTCGCGCAGGCCGAGCGGCTTCATCGCCATCGGGCCGAACTCGAGGAAGTGCTGCTGGCGCTTCAGGATCGCCTCGGCGACCATCAGGATCGTCGAGAAGCGCTGCTGCACGTTCTTCACTGTCCAGCGCGCTTCCTGGAGATGCTGCGCCAGCTCGCCGTGCTGGCTGTCGCGGTGCTCCTGGAACATCGACGCGTAGGTCTGGTTGAGCTTGACACGCGGCACGACGGCGCGGTTGAGCGTCGCCGTCCAGCGGCCGCGCACCTTGCGGACGATCACGTCGGGCGTGATGAACTGCGTCGCCGTCGGCTCGACGTTCCAGCCCGGGCGCGGGCTGAGGTGGCGGATGCGCTCGCACGCCGCCTCGATCTGCGTCGGCGTGCGCTTGAGCAGGCGCGCCAGGCCGTTGACGTCGTGCTGCGCGAGGCGGTCGAGGTGACCGGTGATGATGGCGCGCGCGATGTCGCGCTCCTCCGCGTCTTCGATCGACGGCAGCTGCAGCGTCAGGCACTCGGCGACGCTGCGCGCGCCCACGCCGGGCGGATCGAGCGACTGCACGCGCTTGAGCGCGATCTGCATCTCGATTTCCTCGACCGGCGGTGACATGCCGCTCGTCTCGGCGAGCTCGCCGAGCTCGACGCGCAGGTAGCCGTCGTCGTCGAGCGACTCGATGATCGCGCACGCGAGCGCATGGTCGCGCTGGTCGAGCGGCAGGACGTTGATCTGGCTGTGCAGGTGCTGGCGCAGGCCGACGTCGGCGGCGATCATGTCGAGCGCGCCGATGTCGTTGTCGCCCGTCTGCTGGCGAACGCTCGACGACGACTGCTGCCAGTTCTCGCGCTCGTAGGGCGCGTCGGCGATCGGCGCATTCGCCTCGAGGTCGATGCCGCGCGGCTCGCCGTCGCCGTTGACCGTGCCGAGCTCGACGCGGCCGGCGTCGGGCGGAGAGTCCTCGACTTCGAGGAACGGATTTCGCCCCATCGCCTCTTGCACTTCCTGAGCGAAGTCGAGCGAGGAGAGCTGCAGCAGTCGGACCGCGTGCTGGAGTCTCGGCGTGACAGTGTGCTGCTGTCGCTGTCGGGTTTGCAGGGTCGGAAAGGTCATCGTTCGAGTCGATTCGAAAGGTCGGAATTCAGAGGCGCAGCGAGGCGCGGCGACGTGGCCGACAGGCTCCGGGAGCAACACCCGTGCCACCGCTCCTTCGTGCTGCATTTACCTCGACAGCGGCGGCTTCGGCAGGCTCACGGTCGGCCGGCCGCGAGCCGTCTCAGGCAGCGCTTGCGGTAACTTTTGCTGGCCTCGGCGAGCGCCCGCGCGGCGCCGTCCGGCGGCGGACGAACGACGCCAGGAAGACGCGCCGCGAGCCTTCGGGGAAGGCGACCGTGACGCCCTCCGCGTCGACCGCGTCGACGATGCCGCGGCCGTAGCGCGGCACGGTGACGAGCTCGCCGCGCTCGAACGCGGTCGATGGCGCAGGCCCGGCATCGGGCCGGCTCGCGACGCGCGTCGTCGTCGCGACGCCTGCCTCGTCGGCGGCGGCCGCGACGCGGTCGCGCGCCGGTGCTTCGTTCCGGTCTTCGGCTGCGGCGAACGCGGCGGCGATGCGGACGCAGTTGTCGCAGGTGCCGCACGATGCGAAGGCTTCGCCCTCGTCGAAGTTGTCGAGCAGGACCTTCCATCGGCATCGGCCCGTCTGGCCGTAGAAGACCATGCGCTCGAGCATCGCGCGATCGCTCTCGCGCTTGTCGCGGTAGGCCTGGAGGAGCCTGGCCAGGGCATCGGCATCGAGTCCGGCGCGCGTCAAGGTCAGGCGGCCGTCGCGGCCCTGCGCGACGACGCCCTGATGGCGCAGCAGGCGCAAGGCCACCTGCAGCTTGGCCTTGGGGCGGTCGAGCGCCTGCTGCAGCGCCTCGAGCGTCCACGCCTGCCCGCCTGCGCCTTCCTGCTGCAATGCGCCGTACAGGTCGGCCACGTCTTCCCTGCTCGGATAGCGGCCGGCGAGAAAGAACTGCTGGACCGCCTTGTCCGAGTGGAGGAAGAGCAGCGTGCAGTCGGCGATCTCGCCGTCGCGGCCGGCGCGCCCCGACTCCTGGTAGTAGGCGTCGAGCCCCGACGGCATCTGATAGTGGACGACGAAGCGGGTGTCGGTCTTGTCGATGCCCAGGCCGAACGCGTTGGTCGCCACCATGACGCGCGCTCGACCTGCCATGAAGTCGTCCTGGCGCGCCTTGCGTTCGCCGGCCGCGAGCTTGCCGTGATAGAGCACGGCATCGACGCCGGCCCCGCGCAGCGCGGCGTGCACGGCCTCGGCCGCCTTCACCGTGGCGGTGTAGACGAGGCCGGCGCCGTCGCTCGTGGCGACCAGCGTGAGCGCGCGCTGCAGCTTGTCGTCCTCGTTGGTGACCTGCAGCACCCGGTAGTGCAGGTTCGGCCGGTAGAGCCCGGTGCTCACGATCGCGAACGCGGGAACGCCGAGCTGGCGCGCGATGTCGTCGATCACCGCGTCGGTGGCCGTCGCGGTCAGGGCGAGGACCGTGGGGCGGCCGAGGCGCGGCAACGCGGTGCCGATCTCGAGAAAGGCCGGACGAAAGTCGTGGCCCCACTGCGAGATGCAGTGCGCTTCGTCGACGACGACGAGGCTCACCGGATGCATCGCGACCAGATCGAGGAACGCCGCGTCGGCGAGCCGTTCCGGGGTCGTGAAGACGATCTTCGCGTCGCCGGCGGCGATCGCCTTCTCGGCCGCCTCGATCGCTTCGGCGCCGACCGCGCTGTTGAGCTGGACGGCGGCGACGCCGAGCTCGCGCAGCTTGTCGCACTGGTCCTTCATCAACGCGATCAGCGGCGAGACGACGAGCGTCATGCCGGGCAGGAGGAGGGCGGGCAGCTGGTAGCAGAGGGACTTGCCGGCACCGGTCGGCATCACCGCGAGCGTCGGCTCGCCGGCCATGACGTGCTCGATCGCCTGCGCCTGGCCGTCGCGCAGGTGCCTCAGGCCGAAGGTGCCGCGCAGCAGACGCGACAGGCGCGTGCGCCAGGCCTTCGCGCGCGACGACGATGAAGCGGAGCGGGCGCGGCCGGGCGAAGCGGACATGACGAAACGGGTCAAGAGGCGGTGGTGGGGGCGGCCCGGCCGGGCAAGGGGCGGACCCGCGCCGACGCGCGACCGCGCGCGGCATGACGCTTGCCCGAAGGGCGTCGAGCCGAGACTGCCGTGTC